>JACDAZ010000137.1 GCA_013695175.1 Flavisolibacter sp.
ACATGAATTTTTATACCATCTACTTGTGATACAATGTGCTTGTAATCAGGATCTGCAGCCCATGCAAAATCATGTACATTAGGTGCTATAAATTGCCATTTTAATTTAGTACCGACAGGTCGTGTAACTTTAGCTCCTTTATCTTCATATCCATAGCCAATGGAGTTAGGATTTTGTAAATAACCTGTGCCTCCCAAAACATAATTTTTATCAATATTAATTGAAACATCAAAATCACCCCACACTCCATAAAATTCTCTTGCTATATATTCATTTGCATGCCATCCATCCTTATCATATTCTGCCAGCTTTGGATACCATTGTGTCATAGTATACCTGGTTGTTGTATTTGGATTATCCCTGCCCGCCCTTCTAATTTGCAATGGAACCTGTGCATCCCATTCCATATCAAAAACAACTTTTGATTTTGGTAAAATTGGTCTGTCCAGAACTACTTCAAGTATAGTTTCATGATAATTAAATTTTTGGGTTCTTCCGTTCATTTTTAATGACCGGATTTTTTGATAACCAATTTCATCATCTTTCAAATTTGATATTCTGTCTCTGACCCTGCTATCCCAATCAGGTATATCATTGCCCTGCCTGTCTTTCCGTAAAACAAGTGTTCCCTGTCTCCTGCTTCTTGCATCCATTGAACTGTTTGGCCGAAATGCATTCCAGTATAAATGATAAAATACTCTGGTTAAGGTATCAGGAGAATTATTCCAATATTCCAGTTTTTGAACACCTGCATATTGATTGGTTTCAACATTCATATCAACATTGATGGTGTATTTTACTTTCTGCTGCCAACGGTCAGTTTGAGCATTCAAAACTATGGCAGGTAACAAAAGAAGCAGAAAAAATATGTTCTTCATCATGTACGAATTACTGATTTAACCGGTAAAATTGCAGATTTAGCTGTTATAGGAAAAACAAAATTCTTAAAAGCAGTTGTTTATTGATATAAATGGATAAATGATAACAATTATGAGGATTTACCTTCTACTACAATAACAATTTCGCCTTTTATATTTTTATCATTAAAATGATCATGCACTTCCTGTACTGTTCCCCTAAAATTTTCTTCAAACATTTTGGTAAGTTCCCTGCTAACAGAACATTTTCTTTCAGCGCCAAAAAAAGTTATAAAGTCATTTAAGGTTTTAACCAGACGCAGGGGAGATTCATAAAAAATCAAAGTCCGTTCTTCTTCAGAAAGTTTTTTTAAAAGTGTCTGCCTCCCCTTTTTTAATGGTAAAAATCCTTCAAAGGCAAACCTGCTTGCAGGCAATCCACTATTTATTAATGCCGGTACAAATGCTGTAGCACCAGGCAAGGTTTCTACTTTAATGTTATTTTTTACGCATTCCCGAACCAGTAAATAAGCGGGGTCTGAAATGCCGGGTGTTCCCGCATCAGTTATTAAAGCAATTGTTTTGCCCCCTATTAGTTGATCTACAAGATGCTGAACAATTTTATGTTCATTATGCTGGTGATAAGGAGATACAGGTTTTTGAATATTATAATGTGTAAGTAAGCGGGAAGATGTGCGGGTATCTTCACACAAAATGAAATCTACTGAATTTAAAATATCAATCGATCTCAGGGTAATATCTTTTAAATTTCCTAAAGGAGTGGGAACCAGGTATAACATTCACTAAATTAAATACTAATCACTTTAGAGATATTTCAAATTGCTCCATTACGGGGTTAGCCAGCAATTTTTTACTTGCCTCTTCTGCAATTTCTATTGCTTCCTGTTCTGATTTGGCCTCTACTTCAAGATCAATATTTTTACCTATCCGTACATCAGATATATTTTTTAAACCAAGATTATCCAATCCTGCTCTTACTGCTTTACCCTGAGGATCCAATAACTCTTTTAGTGGCATTACTTTAACCTGTACCTGAAATTTCATTTGTATTATTTAAAGTTTTAAACAGTAATGTCTTTAATTTCTCTGGTTTCTTCTTCAATAACAATTTCAGGTTCTTTTGAAAACAAAGAAAAAATTACATATACCAAAAATATAAGTGGAACTGCCAGCCATTGGAGAGCAACAGCCGCTACCAGTGCTACCGCAACTAATATATATTTTAGTAGATTATTTTTAAAAGAAAAATCTGTTAGTTTAACAGCAATGAATGTTTGTCTCGATAACATTAAAAAACTTAAAATTAAAATCACTGCATATAAAAACCACCTGTTTATAAATAAAGTTTGAAACCCAAAATATTCATATAGTATTATTAATGGGAAAGATGCAATTACTAAAGCTGCAGCCGGTGAAGGCACACCTTCAAATGAATATTTTTGTGTAGTGCTGATATTAAATTTAGCTAACCGCCACGCTACAGCTGCAGGAAAAATAAAAGCTGGCAATAATGCAATAATAGAAGTATCTAATCCGCCTTCATCCTGGGCAAATCCAATCCGAAGCAATTGATAAAGTATCATTCCGGGGGCGACTCCAAAACTCACCACATCACTTAAAGAATCAAGTTGTTCACCTAAAGCTGAATGAGCTTTTAACATACGTGCCAGGAAGCCATCAAGAAAATCTACTACGGCAGCGGCAAAAATAAACAATCCTCCCCACCAAATTTTTTCCGGAAGCATCACTTGTGTTG
>JACDAZ010000147.1 GCA_013695175.1 Flavisolibacter sp.
ACATGAATCTGAGCAGGGTTAATTATGGCTTCAGGATCATGCACAGAAATTTTACAGGCCGCAATGACAGGCTTTATGCAAATTTTACTAATGGTTATACCCAGGAAGTTGCATTACGTTATGAAGGTTTAAGAATAGACAAACAACTTAAATGGTCAATAAATTTTGATGTAGCTTTTGGAAAAACAAGAGAGATAAATTATAATACAGAAGCCCACAGATACATTGCTTATAAAAATCCGGAAAGTTTTGTACAGGATTTTTTACGTACATCGGCATCATTAACATACAGACCTGCCATTAAAACTACACATACGTTTGGTGTTGGATATAGTTACTTTAATATCAGCGATACGGTTTTTAAAATGAATGAAATGTTTTCATTCCAGGAAAAACAAATCCGCTATCCCGAAGTTTCATATCGCATGCAATTTTTTGATGTTGATTTTATTCCTTATCCAACAAAAGGTTATGCTGCAGATATTTCAATACAAAAAAAAGGATTTAGTAAAGAAGTAAACCTTACCCAACTTACAGCAAGAACTTCAGCAAGTTGGCCCCTTACACAAAAATCATTTTTTAATGTAAAAGCAACCGGTGCCATTAAAATTCCTTTTAAGCAACCGTTTACCATGCAACAATTTGTTGGCAGCAGTAACATGTACCTGCAAGGTTATGAAGATTATATTATTAATGGTGTGGCCGGTGGCTTTACAAAAGCAACTTTTACGCGAAGCCTTTTTCAAACTTCTGTAAACATACCTTCAGAAAAAATAAAGAAGCTTAACCATATACCCATTAAAGCTTATGCAAAGGTTTTTGGTAATGCCGGTTATATCTATACAAATCTACCGGGAAACCATTATTTAAATAACCGCATCTTATATTCAGGTGGGGTAGGTTTAGATATCATTTTGTTTTACGATTTTGCCATTAAACTGGAATGGAGTCTGAACCATTTAAGGCAAAACGGCATATATTTACATGACAGGTATTATCTCTGATTTAGAGAACTGAAAGTAAAAGTTGAATATTGAAAGTAGCTATTTACAGCAGGGTTTTAGAAACAGAACAACAAACGGATATACAGGTTTTATTTGATGAATTAAAACGTGAAAAAGTTACACCTGTTGTTTACAAACCTTTTTTTCAGGAAATAAAAAACCATATTTCTCTTCCTTCTAATACTGAAACTTTTTCTTCACACGCTGACCTTACAAATGAAATTGATTTTCTTGTAAGCCTTGGAGGTGACGGAACTTTATTGGACACTGTTACTCTTGTACGTAATGGAAATATTCCTGTAGTCGGGATTAATTTTGGTCGTCTTGGTTTTTTGGCCAGTATTGGCAGGGAAGAATTATCGCAGGCTGTAAAAGCATTAGCCAGAAGATCATACATCATCGATAAAAGAACAATGATACATTTAGATGCAAGCCTATCTCTTTTTAATGATGTCCCTTATGCTTTAAATGAATTTGCTATTCATAAAAGAGATGTATCTCCCATGATAAAAATAAATACGTACCTGAATGGTGAGTTATCAAATACTTATTGGGCAGATGGTTTAATATTGGCTACGCCTACCGGTTCTACCGGTTATTCTTTAAGTTGTTCCGGCCCCGTTGTTTTTCCTGAATCGGGAAGTTTTGTCATTACACCCATTGCACCTCATAATTTAAATGTGCGGCCTATAGTTGTTCCGGATTCTACCATTATTTCATTTGAAATAGAAAGCAGGTCAGATGATGTGATATTGGCACTGGATTCAAGAAGAGAGATTGTCAATAAAAATGTACAACTTGCCATCAGGCGTGAAAACTTTATGCTAAACCTGGTTCGCCTTAATGAAAACAACTTCTTACAAACACTGCGTAATAAATTATCCTGGGGATTAGATAAGCGTAATTAGCTCCGGATAAAACATTTCTTCTGTTTTTGCGTTTAACTCAAACAAATATTATTTTGCAAGCATATGGGCAAGATTTTTCTGATAGTTGCTATCTGTATACCCGGTTTTGTATTTTCTCAATATTCTCAATCTGTAGTGCAGGAAGGTGAGTTTGGCTTAGGTATAGGTGCAGCACATTATTTTGGAGATTTAAATACGAGAGGGAAATTGAACAGGCCCAAGCCGGCAGCCCATCTGTTCTTTCGCAAAAATTTTGGGAATTATATAGCCTTAAGAGTGGGTGCATCATTTGCGCAGGTAGGATATTCTGATGTGTACAATACAAAAAACGAGTTCATGCAACGACGTAACCTTAGCTTCAACAGTAATATCTGGGAGCTAAGTTTACAGGGAGACTTTAATTTTTATCGCTTTATGCCGGGTGAACCCGATTTTAGCTTTACACCTTACATAACCTTAGGTGCTGGCATATTTAATTATGATCCTTATGCTTATCTGAATGATGAAAAGCATTTTTTACGACCATTAGGTACTGAAGGACAGGGAGATGCAAATTATCCCGATCGTGCTCAATACAGTTCTATGGCAATGAGCATCCCTTTTGGTGTGGGAGTTAAATACTCAATAAATGAAAGAATCAATATTGGTTTTGAAGTGGTGCATCGCTTTACAAATACAGATTACCTGGATGATGTGAGCAGGACATTTGTTGATCCTTCAATATTTCCTCCAAACCCCGATGGATCTAACTCGCCTGCATTTTTATTGCAGGACAGGTCTTATGAAACGGGTCCCCTAATTGGTGGCAAAGATGTTCAAAGAGGTAATAGCAGGCAAAAAG
The DNA here is from genome assembly GCA_013695175.1 of Flavisolibacter sp. Taxonomy (GTDB): domain Bacteria; phylum Bacteroidota; class Bacteroidia; order Chitinophagales; family Chitinophagaceae; genus Flavisolibacter. The sequence continues at coordinate 2,754 of JACDAZ010000147.1, forward strand.
ATCAATTTGCGACAGCAATTTTTTATGTAAGCTTCAACCTGCAATCATACAGGTGTCCTAAATATTAGAAGACATAAATTCCACCAAGACTTTTTAAAAAAATCTCTTATTCCCCGGGCATAATTACCTTTGCACCCCGTAATTTATGTCAGAGCTTTTAGAACAAATAGATAAATCAAGGCTGCCAAAGCATATAGCCATTATTATGGATGGCAATGGCCGTTGGGCAAAAGAGCATGGCAAAGACAGGCTTTTTGGACATTTTCATGGAGTAGAAAGTGTTCGTAATATAGTTGAAGGCTGTGGTGAATTGGGTATTGATTTTCTTACTTTATATGCTTTTTCCACTGAGAACTGGGATCGTCCAGAGTATGAAGTAGTAGGGTTGATGGAACTTTTGGTTACAACCATAAGAGACGAGGTGGACAGCCTTAAAAAGAATAATATCAAACTTCATGTTATAGGTGATTTAAGTTTATTACCTGCTTATGCTAAAAAAGCACTTCAGGAGGCCCTCGATATTACAAGCTCAAACACAGGTTTAAACTTAATC
>JACDAZ010000186.1 GCA_013695175.1 Flavisolibacter sp.
CGTGAGGTGGGTGTAGAAGGACGGCTGGGTGGGCAGGCATCGGTACCGGGAGCATCAGGTATCTGGAAGAACCTTACAGAAAACGTAAACCAATTAGCAGAAAATCTGACAACGCAGGTACGTGCCATCTCCGAAGTGGCATCTGCGGTTACTAAAGGTGATCTGACCCAGATGATTAGAGTGGAAGCAAAAGGTGAGGTGGAAGAATTAAAAGATACCATCAACCAAATGATTGGTAATCTGAAAGAGACTACTTTATTAAATCAGGAGCAGGACTGGTTAAAGTCAAACCTCGCCAAGTTTACTCAAATGTTACAAGGTCAAAAGAATTTGAGCACTGTAACAAGGCAAATCCTTTCTGAGTTAGCACAGGTTGTAAATGCCCAGCAGGGAATGTTTTATATATTGGAGCAAAAAGATGGAAAAAATAAATCACTGAATTTGTTTTCTGCCTATGCCTATAATAATGTAATAGAAGCGCAAAAAAGTATTAAGTTGGGAGAAGGCCTGGTGGGGCAATGTGCTGTTGAAAAACAAAGAATATGGTTAAGAAGTGTTCCTACAGATTATTTTAAAATTACTTCCGGATTAGGATCTGCTACTCCGGTAAATGTTATTGTACTTCCGGTATTGTTTGAGGACCAGGTAAAAGCAGTTATTGAACTGGCATCTTTTGATGAATTTAATGAAACACACCTCGACTTCCTTGAGCAGTTAACAGAATCAATTGGTATTGTATTAAATACTATTGAAGCAAATACACGTACAGAAAAACTGTTGGAACAGTCGCAGTCTCTTGCAGAAGAATTAAGAATAACAAACGAAGAATTACAGGATAAAGCACACCTTTTGGTAAAGCAAAAAGATGAAGTGGAAGAAAAAAACAAAGAGGTAGAGGAAGCCAGACGTTCACTGGAAGAGAAAGCAGAACAATTGCAGATCACATCAAAATATAAATCAGAGTTCCTGGCTAATATGTCGCATGAGTTACGTACCCCCCTTAATTCATTGCTTATATTGGCACAGCAGCTTTATGAAAATCATGAGGGAAATCTTTCTGAAAAACAGGTTCGTTTTGCAAAAACAATTCATAGTTGCGGCGATGATCTTATTCAATTAATTAATGACATTCTTGATCTTTCAAAAATTGAATCAGGTTATATATCTACTGATTTTATCAATGTTCGTTTTGGAGAAATCATGTCATTTGTTGAAACAACATTCAAGCATATTTCAGAAAACAAAAATTTAAGATTCAATATTGAACGTCATGAAGACTTACCGGAAACTATTGAAACTGACGTACAGCGCCTGAATCAGATTCTGAAAAACCTGCTTTCAAATGCATTTAAGTTTACAGAAAAAGGCAGCGTTAATTTGAGTATATACCCGGCAGAGCGCTCGTGGAAACAAAGTATACCAACTTTGGATAATGCAAAAGATGTTGTTGCTTTTGAAATAACTGATACTGGTATTGGTATCTCCAGGGATAAACAAAATATAATATTTGAAGCTTTCCAGCAGGCAGAAGGATCAACCAGTAGGAAGTATGGTGGCACAGGATTGGGATTATCTATTAGCCGCGGACTGGCAGATTTATTAGGAGGAACTATTGAACTGGAAAGCGAAGTAGGCAGTGGTAGTAAATTTATTTTATACCTGCCTTTACATAATCCCCAGCACCAGGAAGCAGGAAAGCAAGGTAAACTTGTATTAGAGAATAATAATGTTCAGGAAAAAAAGAAAACTACTCTTGCTGCACCGAGGCTATATGAGAATAAAGAAGTTTCCTTTATCAACGAAGTAGTAAATGAGGCAGGTGACGACAGGCATCTTATCCAGGCAGGCGACAAGGTGGTAATGGTGGTGGAAGATGATATTCGATTTGCAAAAATTATGGTTGAAAAAGCACACGAAGTAGATTTAAAAGTTGTTGTTGCTACCAGTTTTGCAGAAGTATTTGACCTCGTTAACAAGCATCATCCGATAGCAGTAACACTTGACGTAAAATTACCTGATGCCAGTGGCTGGCGTATACTTGATCTTTTTAAAAATGATATAAACTTCAGGCATATACCTGTTCATCTTATTTCAGGTGAGGAAAATCGTCTCCTTGCTATGCAACGCGGAGCAAGAAGTTTTCATTTAAAACCATTGAAAAACGAAGCCCTGACCATTTTATTTAGTGATGTTATAGAATACCATGAACAAAAAATAAAACGTTTACTAATTGTTGAGGACAATGAAATTGATTCATCGCAGATAGCAAAGATTTTAGAAAGTGATGATGCCATTGAAATTGAAATTGCAAATACAGGTGAGCTTGCTTTAGAATTAATCAGGAATAATGGTTACGATGGTATTGTAGTAGATTTTATGTTGCCAGATGTAAATGGATTGGAATTTCTGGCTGAAATAAACACTATTACTAAAGTGCAAATGACTCCAGTGCTTATTTATTCGGCAAAAGACTTTACACCTAAAGAA
>JACDAZ010000207.1 GCA_013695175.1 Flavisolibacter sp.
GTTGATGGCTGCAGCGGGAATGGCAACATATAATCCTATTCCATTAACTAAAAAGAAAGCAGGCATCATACATCATGTTCTTTTCTGGCTTAAGAATCCGGCTTCCCAAAATGATAAAGAACAATTAATAAAAGGTTTGGAAACGCTCAGGAAAATTGAAACTGTAAAAAAACTTTATATTGGTGTACCTGCATCTACAGAACAACGCGATGTTATTGATAACAGTTACCATGTTTCTGAACTTATGTTTTTTGATGATCTTAAAGGGCAGGAAATATACCAGCAACACCCGATTCACCAGCAGTTTATAAAAGAAAACTTACAGCTTTGGGAGAAGGTTGTTGTTTATGATGTTGAAGTAAAACAATAGTTTATTGGATGATATCTTTTAAACCTTCTCGTTTTGGTTAAGTAGCCTGGCAAATATTTTTGCTGATTCTTCCTCAGGTTTTACAAGATCATGCAGTGTTACATTATTCAACAGCTGGTCAACTACATGCTGAACCATTTGCCATAATGACCTTGATGAACAGTCAACAGAATTAGTACACAACCTTGTAATGCCGCCATGAGAGCCGCAAAAATCATCGTCAAATAAAGCACCACCCAAAACCTTGAGCACATTGTTTATTACAATTTCACCGGCGGGTTTAGCAAGCAAATAACCACCCTTATTACCGGGTGTGCTGTTAATGAAGCTGCCCATCCTCAACACACGTGTGAGCTTAGCAACATAGTGAGGTGACAATCCTTCTGCTTCACTAAGTTGTGGTATGCTCATGCCTTCTGTATCCCTGCAAGATGCAATGCGGATCAGAATTCGCAAGCCATATTCTTCCTGTGCTGTTATTTTCATGATTGATAATTTATACCGTTACTGGATTTTGCAATCAAATTTCTCGCAAAGCCGCAAGGAAGCAAAGATTTCGCAAAGAAAAATGATCAAATAAGATTCTTTCATCACTTCTACTGGTGATCTTTTCGAAAAAACTTCACCATTCACCATTCACCATCAAAGCCACCCCAGCTCCAGTTGCGCTGCCTCAGACATCATGCTTTTGTCCCACGGCGGATCCCAGGTAACTGCTACATGAACATCATTTACTCCCTCAATCTGTCTCACCTTCTGATCAATTTCTACCGGTAAAGATTGTGCTGCCGGGCAACTTGGTGCTGTCAATGTCATTGTTACCTGCACATTATTTATGGGCAAAATGTCAATACGATAGATCAACCCAAGATCATAAATATTCACCGGTATTTCCGGATCATAAATGGTTTGAATAGTCTCCAAAACTTTATCTCTTAATGCTGCTGAATCCATATTGCTAATTAAAAATGAAAAATGAAAAATGAAAAAAAAGCAACATCATTAATTATTAATTTTTTTGAGCCATAGCGTCTTTGGCTTTATATGCCAATGCATAATTTTTCATTTGTTTTACCATTGACAATAATCCATTTGAACGTGTTTGTGCCAGGTGGCTCATCATGCCAATCTCTTTTATAAAATCCAGTTTTGCATTAAGTATGTCATCAGGTGTTTGTTTCGATAATACACGTATCAACATACTGATCAAACCTTTTACAATAACAGCATCGCTTTCTGCTTTATACATCACCTTACCACCTTCATAATCTGCTACCAGCCACACCGTAGACTGACACCCTTTTACTTTGTTTTCATCTTTCTTATGTTCATCTTGCAGGGGTGGCAGTTTTTTACCAAGATCAATAATATATTCATACTTATCGTCCCAGTTATCGAATAATTCAAATTCTTCTACAATCTCTTTTTCTATTTCTCCTATGGATGCATTGTCACTCATACTCAGGTCAACATTTTTATTGCTTTCTTTAAACCGGTTATCAATTCATCAACTTCTTCTGTTGTATTATACATAGCAAATGAAGCTCTTGTTGTACCAGGTATGCAGAACCATTCCATAAGAGGTTGTGCGCAATGGTGACCTGTCCTAACAGCTACACCCCTGTTATCTAATAAAATTCCAAGATCCTGAGGATGCACTTTGTC
>JACDAZ010000210.1 GCA_013695175.1 Flavisolibacter sp.
TTCTTTACCTGATGAATTAAAAAAAGCAATACAGGTTGCTGCAAAAAATATAGAACGCTTTCATGCTTCTCAAATTACAGCTGTTGAAAAGATTGAAACTATGCCGGGCATTAGCTGCTGGCGAAAATCAGTAGGTATAGAAAGAGTTGGTTTATATATACCGGGTGGTACAGCACCTCTTTTTTCAACAGTTCTTATGTTAGGGATCCCTGCAAAACTTGCAGCATGTAAAGAAGTTATTTTATACACTCCATGTAATGAAAACGGTGAAGTGCATGCTGCCATTTTATATTGTGCAAAATTGGTTGGAATAAAGAAAATCTATAAAGCAGGTGGAGCACAGGCTATTGCTGCAATGGCATATGGAACCGCAACTATGAAGGCAGTGAATAAAATTTTTGGTCCGGGAAATCAATATGTTACTGCTGCAAAACAGATGGTGCAAATGGATGGCATTGCTATAGACATGCCTGCAGGACCAAGTGAAGTATGTGTGCTTGCAGATGAATCAGCAAACGCATCATTTATTGCAGCAGATTTATTATCTCAGGCTGAACATGGAAAAGATAGCCAGGTTTTATTAATTTCTGATTCACAAGAATTAATTAATGATTGTTTAAATGAATTAGAAATTCAGTTAAAAAAAATATTACGCAGAGATCTTGCAACTTTAAGTTTAAATAACAGTAATGCTATTTTAGTAAAAAACTTATCCGAAGGAGTTGAATTAGCAAACCGGTATGCAGCAGAACATTTAATTGTAGCGTGTAAAAATGCTGAAGAAATTGCAGAACAAGTTACAACAGCAGGTTCTGTATTTATTGGCCATTTCTCACCCGAAGCTGTGGGAGACTATGCCAGTGGCACAAATCATACTTTACCAACAAATGGTTTTGCAAAGGCTTATAGCGGTGTAAGTGTGGATAGTTTTGTAAAAAAAATTACATTTCAACAATTAACTCAAGATGGATTATCATTGATTGGGGATACCGTAGTTGCAATGGCAGAAGCCGAAGGATTGGATGCGCATGCAAAGGCAATTACCATACGGTTAAATGGATTTAATTAAGCAAAATGAAAACAAAATGCATTTTGATTTAAACAATTTAATACGACAAAATATAAAAGACCTTCAACCTTATTCTTCTGCACGCAGCGAATTTAGTGGAGAGGCCCGGGTTTTTCTCGACGCAAATGAAAACAGCTTTGGTTCACCCATCAAAAATCTTTCAATTACAGAAACAGACTATAATCGTTACCCGGATCCCTTACAATGGGATTTAAAAAAGAAAATAGCTACCATAAAAAATACGGATGCTGAAAAAATGTTATTGGGTAATGGCAGCGATGAATGTATAGATCTTTTGTTCAGGGCTTTTTGTAATCCCCAAAAAGACAATGTAATTATTTGCCCGCCAACTTATGGCATGTATAAAGTATATGCAAATATTAATGATGTAGAGGCAAAAGAGGTTAATTTGCTTTTAAACTTTCAACTGGATATAAAATCACTGGAAGCATCAATTGATGAAAACACAAAGATGATTTTTTTGTGCTCTCCAAACAATCCTACAGGTAATAGTCTGGATAGAGAAGATATTGAAATCATCTTAAATAATTTTGATGGAATAGTTGTGATTGATGAGGCATATATCAATTACAGCAGGCATCGTTCCTTCTTAAAAGAATTAAATGAATATCCCAACCTGGTGGTGATGCAAACTTTTTCAAAAGCCTGGGGACTGGCAGCATTAAGACTAGGTGTCGTATTTGCATCTGCTGAAATTATTGAAGTATTAAATAAAATAAAGCCACCTTATAATATTAACCAGGCAACACAGGAACTTGCTATGCTGGCTTTAGATCACTTGCAGCAAGTAAATGAGATGATAAAGACAACCATCCGGGAAAGGGAATTTTTGGAAAATAAACTTAAACAATTATCAATTGTTGAGAAGGTTTATCCTTCCGATACAAATTTTCTTCTTGTAAAAATCAAAGAAGCAACATCTGTTTATAATTTATTAAAAACAAAAGGAATTATTGTTAGAAACAGGAGCAATGTTGTTTTGTGTGATGATTGTTTAAGAATAACCGTGGGTACAAAAGAAGAAAATGACGTATTAATACAAATTCTACAAAATTTTTAAAATTAGAAAAGAAAAAGAGGTATGGATCAGATACAAAAAAAAGTATTGTTTATTGACAGAGATGGAACCCTGATTGCAGAATATCCGCCTACATACCAGATAGATGCATTTGAAAAAGTTTCTTTTTATCCTTATGTATTTAAATACCTTACTAAAATAGCAGAGGAGTTAGACTATGAACTGGTATTGGTGTCAAACCAGGATGGGCTGGGGACTGATTCTTTTCCTGAAGAACAATTCCATCCTATTCATAATCTTATTATGAGTTCTTTTGCCAATGAAGGGATTATTTTTTCTGATACATTAATTGACAAAAGTTTTCCTGAAGAAAATTTGCAAACTCGCAAACCCGGAACAGGGATGTTTATTAACTATATCAATAATCCCGCTTATGATATAAAGAATTCTTTTGTAATTGGCGACAGGATTACAGATGTTCAATTAGCAAAAAATTTAGGATGCAAGGCTATTTGGATCAAGATCAATCCTGAATTGGGTGGTGCAGAGATCGGTGATAGTGCAGATGCATTAAATGAAGTTGTAGCGTTGGAATCAACTGATTGGAAAGATATTTACGATTTTTTAAAGGTTAAACGGGTAGCAAAACATAAAAGAGAAACAAGTGAAACTTCTATAGAAGTGGAGGTGAATTTAGACGGAACAGGAGAGGCTAAAATTGAAACCGGTTTAGGTTTCTTTGATCATATGCTTCACCAGGTAGCAAGACATGGAATGATTGATTTAAAAATTATTGCAAAAGGGGATTTACATATTGATGAACACCATACTATTGAAGATACTGCCATAACACTTGGTGAAGCCTTTGCCCAGGCATTAGGTGATAAAAAAGGTGTAGAACGTTATGGTTTTGCCTTGCCTATGGATGAAGCGGAGGCAAAAGTTTTAATAGACTTCGGTGGTCGTAACTGGATTATCTGGAATGCTGATTTTCACCGCGAAAAAATAGGGGATCTGCCTACAGAAATGTTTTTTCATTTTTTCAAATCTTTCAGCGATGCGGCAAAATGTAATTTACATATTGAGTGCAGGGGTGATAATGAGCATCATAAAATAGAAGCTATTTTTAAAGCCTTTGCAAAAGCAATAAAGATGGCTGTTAAAAAAGATCCTTTAAAAGATTATTTGCCATCAACTAAAGGAACTCTTTAGTATCATTGGTTCAGGTATCTAAAATCCATTACTGCGCCAAAACATCCTGGAAATCTGGTTTTTTGTCAAAAACAGATTTTACAAAGGGACATACAGGTGCAATTTTAAAATGATGAAGCCGTGCATGTTCTACCAGTGTATTTACCAGTTGAAAACCTATGTTTTGTCCCTGAAGTTCACCCGACACTTCAGTATGTTCAGCAATAAGTGTATCCGGTTGTTGATGTGAATATATCAATTCAGCCAGCTTTTCATCTTCTTCTCCGGGAATAAAAAACATTCCTCTACCATCTGTTTGTTTATGTTGAATAAGCATTATTTCAATTTTTATTAAATTAATTTGTTCAAATGCCGTGCCCTTTGCATATTTGCACTATAATGAACCTGGTAATAAATAAACATTGGTGGTGGCATACAAACTTTAATAAGGGTTCTGTATAGCTATTACTATAGTTTATAAATAATATAGAGCCCCGTTTTGGGGCTTTTTTATGTTTAATAAGCAGCCGGCAATTTATAAAAAGAAATGTATGGTAAAAGTTTTGGGAGCAGAAAGCAGTAAAAAGATAAAGATTAACACTACAGTAAAAAAAATGCTTGCTGATCTTTATACACCGGTTGGTATTTACCTGCGGGTAAGAGACCGGTTCAGGGATACCATTTTATTAGAAAGTACCGATTCACATGCTTCAGAAAATAGCTATTCGTTCATTTGTATAAATGCTTTTGCAGGAATAGAAATTAAAGATCAAAAGCAAGTTGAATATAAACTTCCAAAACAAGATGCAGAACGGGTTGATTTAAAAAAAACGGATGATTTAAAGGATATTTTATGGCAATTTATGCAGCGATTTGATGTCACATCAGATGATCTTAAAGCTGCAGCTTTTGCACAGGGTTTATTTGGTTATTTCACTTTTGATGCTGTTCAATTGTTTGAATCTATTGAATTCAGTAATAATAAATCTGCTACTAATATTCCTGTTGCACGTTATCGCTTATATCAATATGTAATAGCTATTAATCATTATAAAGATGAATTGATTTTTTGCGAAAATGTAGTTAGTGGATTGGAAAGTGAAGCAGGTGTTGTTGAGTCATTGATCAATAGTAAAGATGTTCCGGTTTATCCATTTAAGGTCACTACTTCAGAAACTTCAAATTTATCTGATAATGCATATATGGATATGGTTAAAAAAGGAGTAGAAAGTTGTTATAAGGGAGATGTGTTTCAGATTGTATTGAGCCGGAAATTTCAACAATCTTTTACCGGCGATGAATTCAATGTTTACAGGGCACTGCGCCACATTAATCCATCTCCTTATTTATTCTTTTTTGATTATGGAGAATATAAAATTATGGGTTCCTCTCCCGAAGCACAACTGATTATTAAAAATGGAAAAGCAGTTGTTCATCCTATTGCAGGAACATTTAAAAGAACTGGTGATGATATTGTTGACCAGCAAAAAGCAGAGGAACTTTTGAAGGATCCAAAAGAAAATGCTGAACACGTAATGCTTGTTGATTTGGCTAGAAATGATTTAAGTACTGTTTGTACTGATGTTTCAGTTGAAAAGTACAGGCAGGTGCAATATTATTCTCACGTCATTCACATGGTAAGTGAAGTCTCCGGTATAGTACCTGCAGATGCAAATCCATTTCAAATACTATTTAAAACGTTTCCTGCGGGTACTTTAAGTGGTGCACCTAAATACAGATCCATGCAGTTAATTAATGAATTTGAAGGCGATAACCGCAGCTTTTACGGTGGCGCCATAGGGTTTGTTGGTTTTAATGGCTCGTGTAATCATGCTATTATGATTAGAACTTTTTTAAGTAAAAACAATACTCTTTATTACCAGGCAGGAGCAGGGGTGGTTGCTGCAAGTAAACCACAAGGTGAGTTACAAGAGGTAAATAACAAATTAAATGCTTTAAAAAATGCCATTGAAATGGCAGCTTCAATATAATATGAAAATCCTTGTTTTTGATAACTATGACTCGTTTACTTATAACCTGGTGCATTTGGTTCAAAAGATTATTCCAGGTACAGTAGATGTATTTAGAAACGACCAGATACCTCTTGAAAAAATTGCAGATTATGATAAAATTATACTTTCACCCGGTCCTGGATTACCAAAAGATGCAGGTTTATTATTAGAGCTGATAAAAGAATATGCTTCTCAGAAATCTATATTAGGAGTATGTCTTGGGCACCAGGCTATTGGTGAAGCTTTTGGAGGACAATTATTTAATCTTTCTACTGTTTATCATGGAGTGGCAACACCTGTAAGAGTTTTATTAGATAATGAAAATGCTAATTCTGGAAATACGCAAAATCTTTTTAAAGATCTGCCGGAAAAAATTATGGTAGGTCGCTATCATAGCTGGATCATAAAAGAAGAAGGTTTTCCTGATGTTTTAGAAATTACAGCACGCGATGAAAATGATTATATCATGGCATTACGACACAAGCAATACGATGTGCAGGGGGTACAGTTTCACCCGGAAAGTATCTTAACCCCTGACGGGGAAATAATTATTAAAAATTGGTTATTATCATAAATAAAATTCACGATTGTTGAAGATCATTAAGAATGAAAAAAGTTTTACAAAAATTATTTGAATACAAAACACTTTCGAGACAGGAAGCAAAAGAAATTATGCTAAACATCTCCAAAGGGAATTACAATGAGTCTGAGCTCGCATCTTTTATAACGGTTTTCCTGATGCGGAGTATAACAATTGATGAATTGCTGGGTTTTAGGGATGGGTTACTTGAACTGGCTGTAGTTGTAGATACTGATGGTCAGAAGGTAATGGATATTGTGGGTACAGGTGGTGATGGCAAAAACACTTTTAATATTTCTACACTTGCTTGTTTTATAGTAGCAGGTGCTGGTAAAAAAGTGGCTAAACATGGTAATTATGGAGCAACATCTGTTAGTGGTGCATCGAATGTGATGGAAACACTGGGATATAAATTCGGAAACAGTAATGACAAAATAAAAAGAGAACTTGAAGAAACAGGATTTTCTTTTTTACATGCTCCTCTTTTTCATCCTGCATTAAAAACGGTAGCCCAGATAAGAAAAAATATAGGTGTCCGTACATTTTTTAATATGTTGGGTCCTTTGGTTAACCCTGCTTCTCCTGAATATCAACTTGTAGGTGTGTATAGTTTAGAGA
>JACDAZ010000212.1 GCA_013695175.1 Flavisolibacter sp.
AATTTTTGGAGATATTGATTTAGCAGAGCATCGTGAATGGAATGAAAGAATTTGTATCCAAGCAGGATTAGAGGCTGTGTTTCCATTATGGAAGCAGGACCGGAAAGAACTGGTTTTAGAAATGATAGATGCTGGTATGAAGGCAATGATAGTGAGTTGTAATGATTACATGGGGAAAGGTTATATAGGTAAAACATTGGATGTTGATTTGGTTGAAGAATTGAAAGCTAAAGGTATCGATCCCTGTGGTGAAGAAGGTGAATTCCACACTTTGGTGGTTGAATGTGAAATTTTCAAACAGCCTGTTGCTGCTTCAATAATGGGTGTAAAAAAGCATGAACAAATGTGGTATGGAGATCTTGTTCTTAAACCTTAATTCAAATACTTTTTAATTCATCAATCATAAGAAAACTAAAAAGATAATTTTGCTGCAATGGATACCAGCTTAAATAAATACATAAGTGAAAGTGGTTTTTGCAGCCGAAGGGAAGCTGACAGATATATTGAAGAAGGACGGGTATCTATAAATGGAAAAGAAGCACATAAAGGCAACAGGGTTGTTGCCGGAAATGTTGTGAAAATAGATGGTGAGCCTTTGCCCAAGCGACAGTCTGCTGTTTACCTGATGCTCAACAAACCTAAAGGCATTACCTGTACAACTGATTTAAAGGATAAAACCAATATCATTCAATATGTAAATCATAAGCAAAGAATTTTTCCCATTGGAAGATTGGATAAATTATCGGAAGGACTTATTTTTTTAACTAATGATGGTGATATTGTAAATAAGATATTAAGAGCCGGCAATGGCCACGAAAAAGAATATATAGTTACCACTGATAGAAATTTTGATTTTGATTTTATAAAACAAATGCGGGAAGGTGTGAGAATTCCGGGTGGAAAAACAAAACCGTGTTTCGTAAAAGGGGAAGGACCTAATCGTTTTCGTATTATTCTTACACAGGGATTAAACCGCCAGATCAGGAGGATGTGTGAAGCACTGGGTTACCGTGTCAGTTCTCTTAAACGTATACGGATCATGAACATCACCTTATCCGGGCTTGCACCGGGTAAATGGCGTTATTTTACACCTGCGGAAATAGAATCTATCAACAATATGCTCAGGAACAGCAGTAAAACAGCTGATGGAGATGGTATGGGTGAATAATAAAAACGGAACTAAAAAATACTTGATGAAAACTTCCTTTCGCCCATTAATGACAAAAACTGATGATGGTAATTATTGCTAAATGGATAGTTATTTTATTTGGACTATTTCTGATTGCAGCAGGTTTTCTCATGCTCTTTGCACCTGAAAAAGCAAGAGCTACTTTAAGAAAAGCAGGGAGCACCAATTTTATAAATTATACAGAATTGATCGTAAGGATGATACCGGCAGTAGGTTTGATCTTATATTCAGAATTCTCCAGATATCCCTTATCATTTAAAGTTTTGGGATGGTTTATGTTAGTTACTTCCATCATACTTTGTATTATTCCAAGAAAGTTGCATCACCAATTTTCCCTGAGATCAGCAGATATTTTAAAACCGGTTTATTTTCGCCTTATATCACCCTTTTCTTTTTTATTTGGATCTGCCATTATTTATTCTGTTATTTAATATTTGATAAACTAAAAAAATGAAAATGAAATTTATTTACCTGCTTTTTATAATCAGCATATTTGCCTGTAATGAAAATCCAAAGGAAACTTCTGTAACCACAACAGATTCAACAATACAAACACCTGCAACACCAAAACCTGATACTCCTGTAAAAGTTGAAGTTGATAAACCCACACAAACAGTGGCTCCGTCAAAAGTTTATTCAAATGCAAGATTCAGGGATGTAACAGTTCAAAAAATTGGAGAAAATAAATACACCATCCAGGGTAAGGGGCAAATTTTTGAAGCCAATTTTGGATGGGTGGTTGAGGATGGACACAATGAAATAAAAGAAGGTTTTGAAATGACAGATGCCGGTGCTCCCGAGTGGGGTAATTTTAAATTTACTATTGAGGTACAAAAGGAAAGACCCAATTCAACACTTACTTTAATTTTATTTGAATCCAGTGCAAAAGATGGCAGCAGAGTCTATCAATTACCTATTGTGCTGGAATAAAATTAATGCATCAATTGGTGGATGTGATAAATGATAGCATAGACTAAAAATGCTATTTTTTTCCGCCTTGTTGCCTTGTCATCATTATATCCCTGTCAAAAAGATAAAGACCGCTTTTATCCTCTCCTATCATCTCCAGCTTATCGTTCAGCACACGGGCACTTCTTTCTTCTTCAATCTGTTCACTTACATACCACTGCAAAAAATTATGTGTTGCATAATCTTTTTCAGATAATGCCTGGTCTACCAACTCATTAATGCTGCTGCTCACCTCAATTTCATGTTTTAAAAAATCTGCAAACATGCTTTTCAAACTTTTAAAAGTAACAACAGGTTGCTCCAGAGCCGGCACCAGTGCAAAGCCGCCCCTTTCATTAATGAATCGCATCAGCTTCAGCATGTGCTCTCTTTCTTCTTCACTTTGTGTAAAAAAATATTCTGCTACATTATCAAGACCGGGTTGTATATCACTCCAGCTTGCCATGGCTAAATATGCATGCGATGAAGCAGCTTCTAATTTCACCTGTTGGTTTAGAGCCTCCTGCATTGATTTTGATAACATCGTTTTTTTTCTAAAATTACATACTTAAGATCAGAACAATGTCTAATCAGCTTTCCGGTGATGATAACAGTTATACCTGTATAAAATATTTGAATGTAAGATTACATAATGATTGATGCTGGCACAACCAAAAGCAGAAGTTAAAACAAATAAATCCTAACTATATAGGGAAAGAGAAAAAGGCTAATATGATGCTTGGGGAAAAATTAATTATGCTATCCCCATCTCTTTTTTGGGTAAGGTTTTATTGACCAAATAAAAGCTGCCAAAAAGCAAAGCCATAAAAAACAGGTCACTTAGTATAAAGCTTGCTCCAAAACCCGGAATAAATCCATAATCCCTGTAAAAAGCAAGACCATCATTATAGCACATCATTAGTCCTTCAAATGTTTTTGGTCTCATAAAACCACCACCACCTATCCATACAGCAAAATTGGAAAGAAGAAAAAAGATCATGGAACCACTTAATGAAAATCCAACAATGTTTTTGATATTGATTTTTCTCATGGCAAAACCAAATACAGTTAGTGCAGCAAACAATACATAATTCACCCACTGACCGCTATAAAATCCTGGTATAGCTGAATAACCAAAGAGGTATAAACCCTGGTAAAGAAGATCGGATAAAAACAAAGAAAGAAGAGGAAGAACAAAAGCAAGTTTTTTATTCTTTATAATAGCACCACCAAAAATAGCCATGGCAAGATGAGGGGCAAATCCAAAAGGACGACCATCCCAGGCACGATATAAAGCAGCAACTACAACAAGTAATATAAATGCAACAACAACAGATCTGTTCAATTTCATTCTTTCCGGTTTAAGGCGCAAAAATAAAGTAAGAATTGAAAAGCATCTATTTTTATTATTTCTCACATAATTACCTGCTATAACCCAATTATTTAATTAATTTTAAAACAGATAATTTATTTATGTCTAATGAGGATTTAAAATACGAAATCACTAAAGTATTAGAAAGCTTTTCTGAAGGAGCTCTTAAAGAACTTCTAGCTTTCTTAAAAGAATTGGAACAAAAAAACCAAGATGTACTTGAGCAACAATCTCTGTTAAAAAAGATTTTATCTGAAGATAAAGACTTACTCCAGAAGCTTGCTCAATGATTTCCCTTTCACAAGCTGGATATATTCATGATATTTTAATTAAAACATTTGGAGGTTCAAATGGAATAAGAAATGTTGATTTGTTACAATCTGCACTTCAAAGACCTTATTCAACTTTTGAAGGAAAGGATTTATATAATTCTCCGATAAAAAAAGCTGCTGCTCTTATAGAAAGTATATTGAACAATCATCCTTTTATTGTTTTGAAGGAAAGGATTTATATAATTGATGGAAACAAAGGAACAGGATATGTTTTAATGAGGCTGTTACTATTAGAACATGGTTTAGATATTGAAGCAAGCCAGGAGGATAAATACCTGTTTGTAATAAAGCTAGCTTCAGGTAAAATAAATTATAATGATGCTGTTTTTTGGTTGAATAATCATATAGTCAACATCTAAGTCAATACAGAGAATCAACTTTTTACCGGCACCCTCACTCTAAAGAAAGCAGAATCTTCCATACATAAAAAAGAATATTCACCGCCACCTGCAATAAATGCAGATTCCCCCTTGTTTAACAGCGTTCTTTTTTCGCCATCTATCACCTCCACAGAGCCCGAATAAACAAATACAATTTCAGCACTTATGGCTGTTACTGTTTTTTCAGTATTAGCAACACATTCATATTTTATGAGTTCAAATTCGGCAGCATCGGTTTTATATACCTTCTCTTCTGCATCCAGGTCTTCCATCACATCCGGCATGGTGGCTTCAAAATTTACATTTTCCAAAAGCTCATTTACATCCATATGTTTGGTGGTAAGCCCACCACGCAACACATTGTCTGAGTTGGCCATCACTTCTACATTTTGCCCTTGCAGGTAAGCGTGCAATAAACCTGCAGGCTGGTACACACCTTCTCCTTTTTGTAAATGCAAAAGGTTTAAAAAATAGATTGAGAAAATACCGGGATCTCTAATTGCTGAAGAAGCATTTGAAAAAGCACGTGCTGCCCAAAAATCAGGAGTGTCTTTTAATAATTCTCTTTTCTCATACAGCGGAACTATCCTTTCTGCCAGTGGTTGTAAAACTTTTTCCACTTCACTCCTCTCCATCTTCATTACAAAATGATACAAGCCCTGGTAACCTTTTTCTTCAAAAACGGGGACCAGGTGACCTAGCTCAGGAACAGTTTTTAAAGTTTCAACTAATTTTCCTTCTTCCTTAAATCCATGCAACAGGTAAAAATCACCTAAAGCCACCATCAGTTCCGGTTTTGGATTTCGGTCTTTATAATTCCTTTCTCTCTCATGAATTCCAATACCCCTTTCATCTTCTTTTTCAAAACCGGCAACAGCCCTTTGCTTATCCGGATGTACCTGTATCGACAGCATTTCCTTTACATCCAGCACTTTTAATAAAAATGGTAAGGATTCAAATTGTTGCCATGCTTCTTCGCCAACCGCAGCTTCTTTATTTTCTTTTATAAAATCAGTAAGCTTTATATCACCATTTTCAGTCTCTAGTTTAGCCGGGTAGGCAGGATGTGCTCCCATCCAATATTCAGCAAGCGGTTTTTGATTTTGTTTTTGTAACCCCAGCAAATCAGCAAGAAAAAGGAAACCTCCCCAATCATAATGCTGCAATTTTCCTTTCAGTAGATAAACTCTTTGCACCTTGTATAGATATTTATATTTTAGATAAAGATAGAGATGGCAAATCATAATCAATTAGGAAAGAAGGGTGAAGAACTGGCAGCAGCTTTTTTAATCACAAAAGGATATCACCTGCTGCACCAAAACTGGCGGCATTCACATTACGAAATAGATATTATTGCTATAAAAAATAATAAGGTACATTTTGTAGAAGTAAAAAGCAGGTC
>JACDAZ010000220.1 GCA_013695175.1 Flavisolibacter sp.
ATGCACCACGGTGGCATGAACTTACAACAATGGTTAAAGTAGCACCAACTGATTTTCAGATAGAAAATTATAAAGGTGATATGTCGAGCTGGAAAGAGTTTGGTAAATTTATGTACGACCTTACAAAAGGAAGAGATGTTTTACCTGATAATATAAAGCAACAGGTAAAAATATTAACAGCACAGGCAACTTCCGATGTTGAGAAGATCAGTATCCTTTATCACTTTCTTCAAAAAAATACACGGTACATAAGTATCCAGCTGGGGCTGGGCGGCTGGCAGCCGTTTGAAGCAACTTATGTTGCCAAAAAAGGCTATGGCGATTGTAAGGCACTTAGTAACTATATGTATAGCTTACTTAAAGAAGTTGGTATAAAATCACATTATGCATTAATAAAAGCCGGAGCTTTTGATAATATGATTATGCCGGAGTTTCCCTCCAATCAATTCAATCATGCCATTCTTTGTGTTCCTGTTAAGAACGACACAATCTGGCTTGAATGTACCAGTCAAACAAATCCATTTGGTTATATGGGAGATTTTACCGGTAACAGAAAAGCCTTACTTATTACTGAAGAAGGTGGCGTGGTAGTAAATACAAAAAATTATTTAAAAGAAGACAATCTGCAGATTAGAAAAGCTGTAGGAAAAATTATTGAAGATGGTTCTTTACAAACAAGTATTGAAACAAAATATTTTTCAATGCAACAGGATCAATTGCATAAGCTTATTAATTTCTTATCTAAAGATAAAGTAAAAGAAATACTTCAGGCAGACCTTGGTTTACCTACTTACAATATTGACCACTTTAAGTATACAGAAAAGAAAAACATAAAACCTGAAATACAGGAAGATCTGGAATTATATGTAGCTAACTATGCTACTATAACAGGAAAACGTCTTTTTATTACTCCCAACCTTTTAAACAAAAGCACTAACAAAATAAGTGGTGAAGACCGGGTTCATGATTTATGCATCAATTATGCATATAAAGATGTTGATACTATTGAATATCAAATACCGGCCGGTTATAAAACTGAATCTGTTCCTAAAGATGTTGTAATTGATACAAAATTTGGTAGTTACAAATCAAGCATTACCTTATCTGATAATAAATTACTTTATACCAGGATAAGGGAACAATATTCAGGAAGATTTTCTAAAACCGATTACAATGACCTTGTAGATTATTATAATGAAATTTATAGAGCAGATAGAAATAAGGTTGTACTGGTGAAAGCAGAATAAACTTTTAATTTTTATTGAGCTCCGTATCAATGACTTTTTTTATTTCCATATAAGCATCTGCCTTTTGTTCACCTAAAAAGCTTTTGTTGAAAAACAATAAAACATACTCATTTTTATAATCTACTAAAGGAAATGTTCCAAATAAACCCGGGCTGGTTAAAGATGTCGCTCTATCGCCTTCCGCTTCCACTACCCAGCTTCCAAGGGCATATAAATATCCTTCACCGGCTTTAGGTACCTGCTTCATTTGGTCTGGTGTAGTATGTATCTTCAGTAACTCACCAACTGACTTTTCACTTAATATGGTGAGTCCATTAAATTTTCCATTATTTAATAGCATTTGTAAAAATTTAAGGTAATCTGCTGCTGTTGACTTGGCACCACCAGATGGATTTGGTGCTGATCCATCCAATGTACTAAAGGTTGTATTTCTCATTCCGAGCGGTACAAATAATTTTTGCCTGATCAGCATATCAAATTTCTTTTTTGTTACCACCTCTACTACCCTTGCAGCAATATTCAATCCCATACCATTATACCGGAAAGCTTCACCAGGATTATTCTGTATTTCCCGTGAAGCAATAAAATTCACCTCTTCTTCCAGTGTTTGAAATTTCTTTCTATCTAAAATTTTTGTTAATCGCGGCGATTCATGTTGTATACCTGTTGTATGTGAAAGGCAATTGCGGATGGTAATGTAATTCTTCCCATATTTTTCAAATTCAGGTAAATATTTGGAAACCCTGTCGTCTAATGAAATTTTACCTTCATCAACCAATTGTAAAACAAAAGCTGCAGTCAACCATTTACTGCTACTGGCAATAGGCGCAGCTGTTCGCGTAGTGAAAGTTGGTTTCTGCTTCAAATAAAGTATTGAATCTTTATTAGCTATAAGTACAACCAGGTCTTCACCCAAAATTTTTTTCTTTTCAGTTAATTTTTTTTCAAATGCCTGCCAATTGTTTTGAGCATAAGAAAACTGTAACAATAGCATGAAAAAAAATAAAATGCTGAATTTTAGGCAGTTAGAAGTTTTTTTATGCGCCATTATTTCTTGTTGCATGGGTTGGATTAGAGTTTGTTGCAATAAAATCAATTATAGAACGGAAATAAAACTATTTCATTATGAATTTATCGAATTTCACAATAAAAGCTGCCGAAGTTATTCAACAGGCACAACAAGTTGCTTTTAATAATCAAAACAGCAATATTGAAACAGAGCATATATTGAAATCCTTATTAGATCAACAAGATTCGCCGGTTGATTATCTTTTAAAGAAGAATGCAGTTAATGTTCAGCAATTACAAACTAAACTTGATGGGCAGATAAAAGGTCTGCCCAAAATTTCAGGTACAGAACCTGCCCAGCAAATAAGCAGGGAAGCTAATAATGTTGTATTAAGGGCTGGTGCAGTAGTAAAAAAATTTAATGATGAATTTATTACTCCTGAACATATAATGCTGGCATTGATACAAGGAAATGACAGTACAGCTAAACTGCTAAAAGATTTCGGACTATCTGAAAAAGGATTGGTTGCAGCTATTACAGATTTACGTAAGGGATCAACAGTAACATCTCAGACACAGGAAACACAATTTAATATACTTAATAAATATGCAAAAAATTTAAATGAGCTTGCACGCCAGGGAAAATTGGATCCTGTCATAGGTCGTGACGAAGAAATACGCCGAACGCTGCATATTTTAACACGCCGTACAAAAAACAATCCTATTCTTGTTGGTGAGCCAGGTGTAGGTAAAACTGCAATTGCAGAAGGCTTAGCATATAGAATTGTAAATGGTGATGTTCCCGAAAATTTAAGATCAAAAATTATATATGCCCTTGACATGGGGCAACTGATTGCCGGAGCGAAATATAAAGGAGAATTTGAAGAAAGATTAAAAGGAGTTGTAAAGGAAGTATCTACATCAGAAGGAGAGATTATATTATTTATTGATGAAATACATACGCTTGTGGGTGCCGGTGGTGGCGAAGGCGCTATGGATGCTGCAAATATTTTAAAACCTGCATTAGCACGTGGAGAGCTAAGAGCAATTGGTGCAACAACTTTAAATGAATATCAAAAGTTTTTTGAAAAAGATAAAGCACTTGAGCGTCGTTTTCAAAAAGTAATGGTAGATGAACCCGATATTGAAGATGCCATTTCTATTTTAAGAGGTTTAAAAGACAGGTATGAAACGCACCATCATGTACGCATAAAAGATGAAGCTATCATTGCTGCAGTAGAATTATCATCCCGCTATGTTACAGACCGTTTTTTACCTGATAAAGCCATTGACCTTATTGATGAAAGTGCAGCGAAATTAAGGTTGGAAATGAACTCAATGCCTGAAGAACTTGATGAACTGGAAAGAAGAATTCGTCAATTGGAAATAGAACGTGAAGCCATAAAAAGAGAAAATGATGATGATAAATTAAAAGAATTAAATACGCATATTGCTAACCTTGCAGTGGAACGTGATACATTAAAGGCTAAATGGCAGGAAGAAAAAGAATTAGTAGAAAAAATCCAAAATTCAAAAGCTGAAATAGAAAGTTTAAAATTAAAAGCAGAACAGGCAGAAAGAGAAGGTGAGTATGGAAAAGTTGCAGAAATAAGATATGGTAAAATAAAAGAGCAGGAAGCAACAATTACTGAACTAACAGTGCAATTAACTGAACTAAGCTTACATAGCAAACGCCTGATGAAGGAAGAAGTGGATGCTGAAGATATTGCAGAAAGTGTAGCAAAATCAACTGGTATACCGGTGAGTAAAATGTTGCAGAGCGATCGGGAAAAATTATTGAAATTAGAAGATGAACTTCATAACCGTGTGGTAGGTCAGGATGAAGCCATTACCGCAGTAGCTGACGCTGTCAGAAGAAGCAGGGCCGGGTTGCATGATCCGAAAAAGCCAATCGGCTCTTTTATATTTTTAGGAACAACCGGTGTGGGTAAAACAGAATTAGCTAAAGCGCTTGCTGATTATTTGTTTGATGATGAGCACATGATGACGCGTATCGATATGAGTGAGTACCAGGAAAAACATACTGTTTCACGATTGGTGGGTGCACCTCCGGGATATGTTGGTTATGACGAAGGTGGGCAACTGACAGAAGCAGTAAGAAGAAAACCTTATCAGGTTGTATTGCTTGATGAAATTGAAAAAGCACATCCCGACGTTTGGAATGTATTATTACAAGTGCTGGATGATGGAAGGTTAACTGACAATAAAGGACGTGTAGTAAATTTTAAAAACACAATCATTATCATGACGTCTAATATGGGTAGTGATATTATACAAGAGAATTTTAATGATATAACAGAAAATAATAAAGATGAAGTTGTAGAAAAGACAAAAGCTGAAGTCATGAACAGGTTAAAAGAAACCATTAGGCCTGAATTTTTAAATCGTGTTGATGAAATTATTTTATTCCAGCCTTTGATGCGAAACGAGATCAAGGGAATTATCAGGATTCAATTAAACAACCTGAAAAAAATGGTAAACCAAAATGGAATAGATCTGCAGATTTCTGACTACCTGGTTGAATACCTGGCGGAAAATGGATTTGACCCGCAATATGGTGCCAGACCTTTAAAGCGTCTTATACAAAAGGAAATTGTGAATGGTTTAAGTAAAAGAATATTAGCAGGTGCCGTGGAAAAATCCCAACCGGTTTTAGTTGATGTATTTGATGGAATTGTTGTATTCAGAAATGAAGCTATTACCCAGGAGAATTCTGGAAAAAGAGATGAAAGATCACATGCATTTTAAGTAAACAAAATCAATACATTATAAGAAAGCATGGTTACAAACGCCATGCTTTTTTTAATAGAATAGTATGATTACGAGTAAAAGATGCAAATTTAAAAAGAACTACTACTCTTTTTTATAATGTACAATTTGAACTAATAAACTCTCAATAAAACATGAGGTCTATTTTGAAATAAATTACTATACCTATGAAAAACTTATTTTTATTGGCTTTGCCTGTTCTTCTGATAGCTTGCTCAAAAAAAAATGAAGATATCCCGCAGTTAACAGAAGAAACTTTAGCAACCAACTGGCGTTTAGATGCAGTAAAACAAGGTTCTGAAACCTGGATGCAAATTAATTACGAAAAAAACAGCACTTCTTTTGATTTGTATTGTGTTTATGATGCACAACGAAATCAATCTTTTATATCTAAAAGCAGTTGCTCTTATAATAATGGTTATACAACTGTAACTGTTGCTTCAGGTGGTTGTGCAACATCGGTATATAAAAGAGATACCACATGGGAGCAAATTACCAATTTTGATTTTGCATTTTCTCCTTCAAAAGAATTTATTTTATTAAGAGCAATGAAATATTCAAAGCGGTTGATCCTGGAAAATGAGACTTGCACATCAGGAGCTTCTTTACCGGAATACAATTTGGCTCAAAATGCATTTGGTACATGGTCTTTTGATGCTGCAGCAGGCATGATAACAGCTACCTACGAATCTGAGGGAGGTGGTATTGATAATGAGGTTATCAATCAATTTAAAGTAATAAGTTATACAGGTCAATCATTAATTATCAAACATCAATCAAATAACGGCATAGAATATAAGCTTCAAAAGCTATAATAACTCTTTGTAATAAAGTCATAAATTTACTAATAGGTAAGTTTATGACTTTGTTATTTATTATGGTGTTATATGAAATTTTCTAAAGTTTATTTTTTTATAATTGCCTTTTTTGCAATTGGTGTTGGCATTTATCCCCTTGCCTATTTTCTTTTTGAAATGAAGGGAGGATTACTTGGTACAAAAACGCCTGAGGTTTTAACCAATACAAATTGGAATATTGCATTTTACATTCACATTTCTTTTGGCGCTTTTGCAATGCTTACAGGTTGGCCGCAATTTGTTGAAAAATGGCGTCAGCAAAAAATGAACCTTCACAGAACACTCGGTAAAATTTATTTAATTTCTGTGTTAATAAGTGGAATTACAGGATTTTATATAGCATTATATGCAACAGGTGGAATTATTGCTTCATTAGGCTTTATTGGAATGTCATTGGTATGGCTTTTAACCAGTACGCAGGCTTATAGAAAAATTATAAATTTAAATATCAACAGCCATAGAAAATGGATGATCAGGAG
The DNA here is from genome assembly GCA_013695175.1 of Flavisolibacter sp. Lineage (GTDB taxonomy): Bacteria > Bacteroidota > Bacteroidia > Chitinophagales > Chitinophagaceae > Flavisolibacter. The sequence continues at coordinate 6,382 of JACDAZ010000220.1, forward strand.
CTATGCTATTACCTTTTCAGCAGTTAGTTTACGTCTATGGCTTCCTGCTTTACAATTTGGAATAGGTTTGGATTTTATGACTTCTTATAAAATAGTTGCGTGGATATCATGGGTATTGAACTTATTTATAGCCGAATGGATTATTAATAGAACCAATAAATATTCAAATTATCAGGTTTCTGGTATAACAAAATTTACTATCAATAAATATTCTTAAAAATAACGGTAAGAATTTTTATCCTTTTTCGTGATCATCAGGTTGTTGATCTTCATTTAATAAATTGGTATCTCCATCCTCGTCAGCTCCATAGCCTGACGCGGCATCTTCTGCCACTCTATCCCAATAATCCTTTGGCAGCTTTTCCTTTTCACTTGCTTTGTTCTCCGCTTCCTTTTTATATTTTTTATCCGGCATAAGGTATTTTTATAAATATAGGGTACACAGAAATAGTAAAAAAATCAGGCCTTCAACTTTTTATGTTGCCTGTACATATTATAATATTTTATTAATCATAGTCATATAAAGAAAAAATATTCACAATCTCACCCACCTCCTGCTAATGCTCATGGTTTAATACGTAAATTTACCTCACCAGATAAAACTGGGTTCAAAAGGTTAGATGTATGGCTAAAGTTATTTTCAACAATAGGGATCATGTTTTTTTTGCTTCTCTAAAAAATTCTGTAGAGGAATATTTTAAATCTAATAATTTAAAGAAGACGGGAAACTGGAAATTATATTCAAAAACTCTTATTCTGATACCATCTGCATTAATAATTTATGTTTCTCTTCTGGCATTTCCTATGTCAGCATGGATAGCACTTCCATTATGTGTATTGCTGGGGTTAATTTTTTCCAGCATTGGTTTTAATGTTATGCACGATGCGTGTCATGGCAGCTATTCAAGTAAAAAATGGGTAAATAATCTACTTGGCCTTTCTTTAAACGCTTTAGGTGGTAATGCTTTTTTCTGGAAACAAAAACATAATATTCTTCATCATACCTATACTAATATTGCCGGATTGGATGATGATATTGCTCAAAGTAAACTATTGCGTCAAAGTCCTGCACAGGAATGGATGCCAATTCACAGATACCAACATATCTATTTACCTGTTGCCTATGCAATGACCATATTTATGTGGGTTGGGGTAAGAGATTTTGATAAATATTTCAAAAGAAAAATTCATAATACACCTATTCAAAAAATGAACAGGCAGGAACATATTATTTTTTGGGTTAGTAAAATATTTTATGCGCTATTTTATGTAGTTGTTCCTATTTATTTTGTTGGATGGCTTCCATGGCTTATTGGATTTACTATTATGGGAATAGTAATGGGTATTGTTTTAGCTTATGTGTTTCAGTTGGCACATGCCGTTGAAGGTCCCGAATTTGAAGCTGTAGGTGATGATGACAAAGTAATTGAAACAGAATGGGCTATACATCAAATAAAAACTACAGCGAATTTTGCTCCCAGAAATAAATGGATATCCTGGTATGTAGGCGGTTTGAATTACCAGGTAGAACATCATTTATTTCCCCGGATATGTCATGTTCATTATCCTGAGGTAAGTAAAATTGTTAAGGAACAATGTGAGAAATTCCAACTTCCCTATCATTCATTTGATACTATGGGAAAAGCTATTGTATCTCACACAAAAATCATGAAACAGCTGGGGCAAAAAGTAGCCTGATAAAAATCATGTGAAATATATACTTTAAGGATTGCCTATTGTATGTTCTGTAGGGTCACTTATACTTATACCACTACCCGGAGCATCATCTCTGTCAGTTAAACCACCTACATTCCTGTTTTCACTGATTTTATCTGAAATATTTTTTTGATCTTCCTGATGATGATCTTCAGAACGTTCTGCTGAATTAGATTTTGTATCATTAATATCTTTAGTACTCTCCTGGTCTAAATCTTTTTCCATTTTTATTTATTTTTCTTCATTAGTTTTTACTAATAGCTTTTCTTCAATAATTTTTTGCAATGCATTTTTTGGAACTGCACCTTTTTGTACCATCAGATTACCCTGTAATGGTATAAATAATAAAGTTGGAATGCTTTGAATACCAAACATTCCTGAAAGCTCAGACTCTTTATCTGTATCTATTTTATAAATAATAAGTTGCCCATCATATTCATTAGAAAGTTCTTCTAAAACCGGAGCTATAGCTTTACAGGGCCCACACCAGTCGGCATAAAAATCTATTATTGCAGGTAATTCACCTTTATAATTCCATTCTTCCTTCTGCTCATAATCAAAGATTTTATCTTTGAAATCCTGAGCTGATAAATGTATTGTAGCCATAAACATATGGTCACAAACAAAGTGCCATTAAATTATGCTTTATACAAGAACAATTTGACTAACTATAAATAAACCAGCATGAAAAGTAAAGCACATTTAAAATCGCACCCCATACACCCCATGCTAATACCTTTTCCTCTTGCATTGTTCACAGCCACAGTTCTCTTTGATATAGCAGCTATAATATTTAACAAAGAAGCTCTTGCAACTACTGCATATTATATTCAAATAGTTGGTGTTGCTTTTGCCCTTATTGCTGCTGTACCTGGAATTATTGATTATATATATACTGTTCCCCCGGATAGTTCTGCAAAAAAACGTGCAGGAAAACACGGAATATTAAACACTATTACAGTTATTATTTTTTTAGTGGTTTGGTTTTATAAAAGAGGAGAATCTCCTTCTGCCTATATTTTTATTGCTGCAGAATTACTTGGCTTTGTATTAATATCTGTTGCTGGCTGGATGGGTGGAACTTTAGTATACAGGAACCATATTGGAGTATATAACCGATACGGTAATAGTGGTAAATGGAAAGAGCAATATTTTGATTCTTCAGATAAAACTTTATTGGTAGCATCAGTTAATGAATTGCAGGAAAATCAAATGAAACTCCTGCACATAAAAGATAAAAGGATTGTTTTAGCAAAAACAGAAAATAAATATGTAGCCTTTGATGACAGGTGTACACATAAAGGAGGATCATTAGCGGGAGGCAGCATCATGTGTGGTACTGTACAATGTCCGTGGCACGGAAGCCAGTTTAATGTATTTAATGGTTATGTAACAGCAGGACCTGCAAATGAAAAAATTAATATCTATACTCTAACAGAACAAGATGGAAATATCTATTTGGTTTTATAAATTATCATTGCTTCAAACATGCAGGAAAAAATATTGGGTTATAATGAGTTGATCCTGCACGTATTAGCTTCATCATCGTAGTTTTTCTATTGCATACCCATTTTTCGCAGAGTATATTTGTCGCAGATTAATAATATACGTACCCGGTATTGAAAAGCCTAAACAAGTCAACCCGCCGGTGTTACATGTATACCAACTTCAATATTCTCCTGAAAAATCTCTTCCTGATCTTATGATAAAATAAACCACTTAATCCATTCCCTAAGGGTAGGCATTGTTTCACCTAAATGAAAACGATGACCACTAAAAATTTTATCCGTACAGGTTTACTGTGCAATGGTTTATTAATTATTTTAACCACTAACGCAAGAAACTTTACAAATCCTGAAGAAAACTTACCTGTAAAGTTGATTGTACATCAGCAAAATCCGGTTCATGATTCTCTTTTAATACCATCAGAAAAAGAAGATTCTTGTGAAATAATTGAAGAAGAATTTATTGAGTTACAAATACCTGAAGTTCCCTTAAATAAACTGGCTGTAACTTATATAGCCAATTATATGGTGGTAAACCAGGAAAGCCTGGATAAGATCAGAACAACCTGCAAAAGTCATTTTAAAATCATTGAAACCATTTTATCAAAACATCAGCTGCCATTGGAAATGAAATATCTGGCGGTGATAGAATCTAAATTAAAATCTAATGCAGTCTCACATGCGGGTGCTGCGGGTCCGTGGCAAATAATGCCAGCTACTGCAAGGTATCTTGGATTAAAAGTAACATCGGGTAATGATGAAAGAAAAAATCTCCATAAGAGTACGCAAGCTGCTGCAAAATATTTGAAAGAGCTATATAATATGTATGAAGACTGGCTTTTAGTAATAGCGGCTTATAATGCAGGACCTGGTAATGTAAATAAAGCCATTAAAAAAACTGGCAGTAAAAATTTCTGGGCTTTACAATATAATTTACCTGCAGAAACCAGGAATCATGTAAAAAGATTTATTGGTGCCCATTACTTTTTTGAAGAAACAGGAAGTGAAACAACCCTTACAAAAGCAGAAAGAATAAAATATGAACAAAAATTAGCGGTGTATTCACAGGAAATAGCTGTCCGAAAAAATATAGAAAATTCTTCTGAGCCGTTGCAACCTATTATTACAACTGATGTTCATGCCATAACAGTTGCTGATAAAAAATAATTCCTCCTTGTTTGCATTGCCTTTAATTTTAGTTCATGATTAATCATCATGAACTAAGATTAGGCAACTTTCTTCTACAAAAAATTAATAACAGGATCAGTACTGTGTTATGCAATTTCAAACATTTTGAAATGTGTGAACGTGGTGAAACAAAAGACTTGTTTCCTGTTGTTTTAAAACCCGAAATTTTTTTAAAATGCAGCTTTATTGAAAATAAAGAATATGCATTATTGCCCCATGCAAAAGAATTTTACTTGCCCCTTCCCCTACAGGGAAAAGAAGACAACAGGATCTATGGCTATATGAAATCAAATGGTGAAAGTTTTTGCAGGGCATCTGTAAATAATCTGATATGCAGCAATAATTTCTTTCACCTGCATCAATTACAAAATTTGCATTTTTTTCTTACAGGTAAAGAATTAGAATTTAAACCATAGGTAAATGCAATACGCACAATTAGGAACTTCTGATTTATACGTTAGCCGCATTGGATTTGGATGCATGTCATTACATGATGATAAGAACATTTCACTCATTGAAAATGCAATAGAAGAAGGTGTAAATTTTTTTGACACTTCTGATCTTTATGATAAGGGATTAAACGAATCTTTAGTTGGTAAAGCAATAAAAAATAAAAGAGAAAAGATTATTCTTTCCACTAAAGTTGGAAATATCTGGAGACCTGATGGAAGCGGCTGGGACTGGAAACCTTCTAAAAAATATATATTAAAAGCTGTAGACGAAAGCCTGAGCAGGCTATCAACAAATTTTATTGACCTTTATCAATTACATGGTGGTACTATAGAAGATCCTATTGATGAAATTATTGAAGCATTCGAAAAGTTAAAAACATCAGGAAAAATCAGGTATTACGGGCTATCATCTATAAGACCAAATGTTGTAAGGGAATACGTAAAGAGATCAAATATTACCAGCCTGATGACACAATATAGTTTCTTAGACAGAAGACCGGAAGAAAGTATATTTCCTTTAGTCGAAGCCAATAAAATTGGAGTATTAGCCAGGGGAAGCGTTGCCCAGGGGTTATTAATAGATAAACCTGCAAAACCATATTTAGACTACAGCAAACACGAAGTAGTTAAAATTCAACAAAAAATTTTATCTCAAAATTCAGACAAAACGCCAATCGCGAAAGCTTTAAACTTTGTACTTCAAAATACTGCTGTAACTTCTGCCGTTGCAGGCATAAGAACAAAATACCAATTGAAAGATTTAATTTCCATTTTTAATAACCCTGCTTTTACTGTAGAAGATCTGCAAGAATTAACAGATATTGTTCCGTTAAATAAATATAAAGAGCAAAGGTAATTTCTCCTTAATAACCTGGATAATAACGCTGGCCCATAACGATTAAATTAGCCCTGCCTTGCAGAATACTTCCCATACTTCTATATCTGAAAGTTATTTTATTTATGTACCTGCCATCCCTGGCTATTTCAATAATTTTGCTTGTTTCTCCCGCTTTAATTACTTCATCTATAGCAGGCGAAAGCTTATCGCCATTCTGAAACAAAATCACCAGGTCATTAAGTCTTATGTCCTTGTCTTCTACTTTAAAGCGTATAGCAGTAAACATATTTCGACTTCTAACTTCTATTTCGTCTTTATCACGAATAAAATTCACCTTCCGTTCTGACAGGAGTTCCCAGCCTTCTTCCAAACCTACACTACGTCTTGTAGCACATGAAAAAGAGGTAACAGCAATGAATACAAGCAGAAGGGATTTAAAAATCGTAGAATTTATAATCATGATCAAAGTTTACAATTTTTCTTCAAACTTTTGGTTCTACTTCTTAATTGATTAAAAAACAAAAAATGAACCTGCTAAACCAATGGCATAATGGTTGCAGCAGGAGAAGCTATGAAGCATATCTTATTTTATATTTCTGCATTTGTATTATGTTTTTCGGCTTCAGCTCAATTTACTGATACATCTGTAATTATTCAGCAATATTCAGAACCTTTCTCAAAATTAGCCATCCCCGGTGTAGACAGATCCGTTCCTGTTTATATATTAAAACCTTCTGTAGATATACCATTAACTGCTATAGGTGCAGGATGGTCAGCATATGCATTTTCAAAAATCTACAGTAAAGACCCAATCCCGGAAGCAGATATTCTGGCTTTAAGTAAGTCAGATATAAATAGTTTTGACAGGTGGGGTGCAGATGTCTATGGTGAAAATGCAGCCGCTACAAGTGATCTTTTCTTTTATGGTTCCATTCCTCTACCGTTAATACTTATGTTTGATAAACATATAAGGAAAGATGCAGGAAAGATTGGATTTTTATACCTGCAAGCCATGTCAGTTACCGGTTTACTTTATACAGGTTCTACATATCTTACCAACAGGTACAGACCTCAAACCTACAATGAAGATCTTCCCTTAGATCAAAGGACAAGAGGAGGAAATAAAAATTCATTTTTTGCCGGTCACGTTGCTTTAGTGGGCACAGCAACTTTTTTTACTGCAAAAGTTTTTTCTGATTATCATCCCGGCTCTCCTCTGAATTATGTCTTTTATGGTGCTGCTATTGCATCAACTGGCGCTACAGCATATTTACGTCACAAAGGTGGTAAGCATTTTCCTTCAGATATAGCTGTTGGTTTAGCAGTGGGCACTTTATCAGGTATACTGGTACCACACCTTCATAAAAATAAAATTGATGAACCCCGGCTTTCGTTTCAACCTTATTTTGACCATAGCCTGGGGCAAGGAATTAAGATAGCATATCGAATAAAATAATGTTTTAGAAGATCAAAATCTATCTTCTCTCTGTTACTTTGTGTATGGATGAAACTTTTAATGCAGATCGTAAAAAAGCACGCATTGTAACATCATCATTTTTCATCCTGGCCGGTATACTTTCAGCCACCTGGTCTTCACGCATTCCTGATGTACAACAAAGTTTTGGATTGAATGATCAACTGTGGGGTACTGTTTTATTCTCACTACCGGCAGGATTAATAACCGGTTTGGCATTAGCCAGCTGGCTATCCAGCCGTTTTGGAACTGCAATTATAATGATCGGCGGTTGTATAATCAGTTCCATAATATTAGCAGTAACCGGATATTTGAGTTCAATATTTTTTTTAGTTATTTTTTTATTTCTTATTGGTTTTACCCGGACCATTTTCAACATTGCAGTAAACACAGATGCAGTCATAGTTCAGAAAATGTATGATAAACCTATTATTTCGATGTTTCATGGTTTGTGGAGCCTTGCTTGTTTTTTTGCAGCAGGTATAAGCACAATAATGATCATAAATGGAATAGCTCCCGCACTTCATTTTACCATAGTAGCTATGGCCTGCATCAGCATCGTATTTATTTTAAAATATAAAATAAAAACAAATGAAAAGATTAGCAGTGAAAAAAAACCCTTTTTTGTAAAACCGGATAAATACCTCCTTGTACTAGGCATAATTGCATTTTGCACAATGCTTTGTGAAAGCACAATGTTTGACTGGAGTGTAAATTATTTTGATAGAATTGTAAAAGCAGATAAAGGTTTAATAACTATGGGATATACTTCCTTTATAATAACAATGGCATTAGGCAGACTAATTGGTGACAGGTTTGTGAGAAGGTTTGGAGCCAGGAGATTAATTATTATCAATGGATTTATAATAGTAACAGGTTTACTAATAGCTGTCATATTCCCTTTTTTAATACCTGCTGCATTTGGATTTCTATTAGTTGGATTAGGTGATTCTATAATTATTCCTGTTATTTATTCTTTATCTGCAAAAACTAAAACAATGCCTCCCAGTTATGCCATTACTTCTGTTACTATGATTGGATATGCTGGTTTTTTATTAGGCCCTGTTATTATTGGTACTGTTTCTGAAGCCTGGGGTATGCAATGGGCTTTTGTAATTGTAGCTTTAATATGTTTAGGTATTGCAGGCTTTGGTTTTTATTTAAAAAAATTTGAAAAAAATGACCTGTAATGCTAAACCTGTTGTATCCAAAGCAATTGGTTAATATAAATTTTTACCGTTAAGAATACACAATATCTAATTCCTTAATTTGCTTTTTATATTTTGCTGGAAGAATTACTTCCTTAATCAGCCACTCCATTTTTAGCTTTTTAAACAATTTATATACAGGAATAATTGATGTCAGTATAGATTTTTTGTTTAGTCCAATTAATTTTTTTACAACTGCCGGACAAACCAGTTTTTGACCTTCTTTCAGCAAAAAAAATCTATAAGAACCCAGGTGCTTTTTATATTGATTATATAAATCAATAGTGAAATTACTTTTTGCAAGATCATGCTCCATATGTTGATCCCGTATGAGTAACCAGGATAAATAATTATCGGGTAAATCTATTAACATCATTCGTTTACCCATTCTGAAAAATACATTATACACTTCTTCCTTCTCTGCAGGAGTAAGCTTACGTTCCAGCACTTCAAATGAAGCTATTGAATAATGAATCAGCATAAATAATACATCTCTATATGCCCAATCCGGAATTTTGCCACCTCTTGATTTTTCTACACCCTCATGAATCTTTGTTATTTTATCAATAGCATCAAAAGCCTTTTTATTTTCAAGAAAAACGATTTGCCTTGCATAACTTACTGTCGAAAACAAACGGCCAATTGGATCCGCAGGCAGCCGTCCTGTATAATAAAGCCAGTCAACAGCTTTATTCAGGGCAAATTCAGCTGAAGCTCCTGCAAAAATTAAAAGTATCGTATCACTCTTACCCCAGATTTTCCTTACTATAGAATCTTTATCAACAAAATATTCCATATTAAACAAAACTACTCCTTATGGTTTTTCCACCTTTGTTTATAAGTTAATGAAGTGCAAATAACATATGGATTAAAAAATTCTGAGGCAGAAATATCAATTTGCTTACATTTGCACACTTCAAAAGCTTAATGACCTTTCCCGGTGCCGTAAGACCGTGGTTTGGATACATAGAACAACCCGCTTCTTTCGCTCTGGTTTGAGTCATAAAGCATAAATAAAACTGTAACAGAGCATGAAGCTTTCTCAATTTAAATTCGATCTTCCCTTAAATCTTATTGCCCAAAATCCTGCAAAAAAACGTGAAGATGCCCGTATGATGGTTGTTCATAGAAAAACCGGCCAGATGGAGAATAAACATTTTCGCGATATATTGGAATATTTTGACGACAAAGATGTTTTTGTAGTAAATAACACTAAAGTTTTTCCCGCAAGAATGTATGGTCGCAAAGAAAAAACCGGTGCTAAAATAGAAGTGTTTCTTTTACGTGAATTAAATAAGGAACACAAACTTTGGGATGTTATTGTTGATCCAGCAAGAAAAATTCGCGTAGGTAATAAATTATATTTTGGTGATGATGAAGACCTGGTAGCAGAAGTAATAGATAACACTACTTCACGCGGACGTACTATTAAATTTTTATACGAAGGCGATGAAGAGGGATTTAAACTTTTACTGGAAAAGCATGGTGAAACACCTTTACCAAAATATATTAAACGCAAGCCCGATGAAGAAGACAGGGAACGTTACCAAACGGTATATGCAAAGCACGAAGGTGCTGTAGCTGCCCCAACAGCCGGTTTACATTTCAGCAGAGAACTTATTAAAAGATGTGAAATAAAGGGTATTCGTTTTTCCGAAATTACCTTGCATACAGGACTAGGTACTTTTCGACCTATAGAAGTGGAAGATTTAAGCAAACATAAAATGGACGCTGAGTATTACAGGATAGATGACACAGCATGTAACATTGTTAACAAGGCCAAGCAATCTTCTCAAAGAATTTGCTCTATTGGTACTACTACCATGCGTGCATTGGAATCATCATTTACTGCACAAAAATTATTAAAACCTTCAGAAGGCTGGACAAATACTTTTATACACCCTCCGTATGATTTTAATATTGCAGATTCCTTAGTTACAAATTTTCATTTGCCTAAAACAAGTTTACTGATCATGACCTGTGCATTTGCAGGTTACGATCTAACCATAGAAGCTTATAAAAAAGCAATCAAAGACAAATATCGTTTCTTTAGTTATGGAGATTCGCTATTGGTGATTTGATTTTGATATGTACTTTTAGCAATTGCTTTAGCTATTACAGGCCAAACAAACCTGTATTCAACTGCTGAAGCACTTGTTTTTTTTGTGTAGCCGGAACAAGAATAGAAATATTATGTGCGCTTCCCCCATAAGAAACCATTCGAATATCAATGGAACGCAGGCAGTCAAAGATTTTCTTCAGTGTACTTCCATCACCGGATATTTCATTGCCTACAATACATATAATAGTTTGGTGTTGATCCACTGTTACTGAACCTAAAGATTCCAGTTCTTTAATAATTTTTTTTAATGCAGTAGATGTGTCAATAGTTACAGAAACTGCCACTTCAGAAGTGGTGATCATATCAATAGGAGTTCTGTATTTTTCAAAAACCTCAAAAACTTTTCTTAAGAAACCATAAGCAAGTAACATGCGGCTGCTTTTAATATTAATAGCTGTAATACCATCTTTAGCTGCAATGGCTTTTACCCCTTTTGATGTGCTTTGCTGTGAGATTAAAGTGCCTGCTGCATTTGGTTCAAGCGTATTTAAAAGCTTTACCGGAATTTGGTGTTGCTGAGCCGGCCATATAGAAGCAGGATGTAAAATTTTTGCACCGAAATAAGCCAGCTCCGCTGCTTCATCAAAACTTAATTGTTCAATAGGAATAGTTTTATCCACCACCCTGGGATCATTATTATGCATGCCGCTTATGTCCGTCCAAATTTCACATATTGATGCATTGGCTGCTGCGGCAACAAGTGATGCACTATAATCACTGCCACCTCGCCTAAGATTATCCACCTCTCCTCTTACATTTCTGCAGACGAATCCCTGGGTTAAAAATAATTTTTGATCCGGAAATTGTTGAAGATGCTGCATCAGTTTTACTCTTATACTTCCTATTTGTGGTTCATCATTCGAATCTAAATGCATGAACTCTAATGCCGCAAGCAGTATATGATCAATTTTTTCCTGTTGCAGGTAAATAGAAAATAATTTTGTTGATATCAGCTCTCCCTGCGCAACAATATCCTTGCTGAGTGCTTCGCTATAAGAAATTTTAAGAATGATATTCAAAAACTCGAAATGTTCTGCAAGCACATGCTCTGCGTGTTCTAATTCTTTTGAGCCCGTTAATAATTCTTTTATAAAAAAATTATATTGTTGCTCAAGTGAATCTATTCTTTCTTTAGCACCAATCCTGTCGCCTTTTGCCAATAATGCAGCAATATCCAAAAGTGCATTTGTTGTTCCTGAAACAGCACTTAAAACAACAATTTTTGGTTCAGGATCAGATGTTATTAAACGTGCCACGCCATGCATACGTTGCGGCTTACCAATACTGGTACCGCCAAACTTCATTACTTTCATAAATACCTACAGCCCCTAAAGGAGGGCTTTGTGGACGGCAAATATACTGGAGTATCTGTCTATACTGCAGCGAGTATGGAAGGCAGGTTAAATTTTTCTGCTAAAAAACTAAGATCATCAACCACAGGACCCAATAAAGGAATACCTTTTTCTTTTCTTTCCCTTTCCATTTCACTTTCCGGCTCACCCGGAATAATTACTTTTTCAAAACCTTCTGCTGTTTTTGCAGATTTGAATCTTTGTATCCACTGATCCATATGTTTTTTAAAATCACTTGCAGGACGGAAAGCATCTATACGCATAGCTCCAAAAAAATGGCCTATCCCTTTTCCCGGCATATTTTCAGGCATAGGTACATAAGCCGGAAACGGCGGAACCCAGGGACCATAATTAGCCCCACTTAAAACCGCTGAAAATATATCAACAATAGCCCCTAATGCATAGCCTTTATGACTGCCATGATCCCTGTCTCCTCCTAACGGAAGTAATGCTCCTCCAATTTTTAATTCATGCGGATCTGTTGAAGGTTTACCTTCTTTTGTTTGTATCCATCCTAACGGAGCTAATCCATTTTTTCGTTGCAAAATTTCCAATTTACCATTTGCTGCGGTGGTAGTTGCCATATCTGCGATGAAAGGAGGTTCTTCACCTGCAGGAATGGCCACGCAAATAGGATTAGTTCCTAATAATCTTTCAACAGAAAATGTTGGTGCAACCAATGGACTGGCATTGGTCATACAAATTCCTATCATATCATTTTCCAATGCCATCATTGCGTGATATGCTGCAATACCAAAATGATTACTGTTTTGAACACCTACCCATCCTGTACCAACCTGCTTTGCTTTTTCAATAGCTATGGACATAGCTTTTGGTGCCACTACCAATCCTAATCCACTATCGCCATCTACAGTTGCTGTTGAGGGTGTTTCATGTAAAATTTTTATTGCCGCCCGGGCATTGATTCTTTTGGCTTCCCATAAACGCACATAGCCGGATAAACGAGCGATACCATGTGAATCTATGCCTCTTATATCTGCAGAAACTAATACATCACTGGCTAAGGAAGCATCATATTCATCACATCCCATTTTTAAAAAAACTTCCTTTGAAAAAGAGCGCAGATCATCAAAAGCAAAAACATTATTAGTCATACCTGCAAGATAGTTTTTCTTAAAAAAAAGCCCCTGCAAAAAGCAAGGGCATTAAATTAAAAATTAAAAATTTTTAAAAAGGCAGATCATCAGTTACATCATCACTTCCAGGTGCAACAGGAGATTGCTGACGATTTTGAAACTGGTTTTCATTACCTGAACTTCCCATGCTTCCACCGCCTTCATTTTTTCTACCTAATAACTGTACTTCACGCACTCTTAGTGAAAGAGAAGCGCCGGCTGTACCATCGTTTCTGGTAAAACTCCTCACCTCAGGTGTACCTTCTACATAAACTTGTGTACCCTTAGTTAAGTAAGGTGCCACAGCTGTACGATCGGTCCAGTAAGCACAATCTACCCAGGTAGTTTTTTCCTGGTTAGTGCCCTGGCTGTCCTTGTACTTTTCAGTATGGGCAACTGTAAAGTTGATAACGTTTTTACCATTAACGGCGTTTACTACGCAATCTTTACCAAGATTGCCGATAACTTGCATTTTAATCATAGTGCTCAAAATTTTAGCAAACAAGATAAAACTTTTTTGAATGCAAGTATTAAAATGTTATCAACAAACAATGCATTAACTGTTCAACCCTCTTCCG
>JACDAZ010000239.1 GCA_013695175.1 Flavisolibacter sp.
CTGTAACATCTGTTCTCTTACAGGGAACGACATTATCAAGAGTAGCCAAATTATTACACGTATCACTGCCTGCTACCGTTAAACGCAGAGATTTACTGGGAGCTGAATATTCGGAAAAAATAAAAACTGAATACATAGAGATAGCTGTTCCAGATTCATCTTCTATTATAGGAAAAAGAATTGTTGATTTACATATTCCTTATTCTGTAACTATTGTTACATTAAAAAGAGATGGCCATTACATTCAACCAATGGGTTCAACAAAAATTGTAGGACACGACATATTATATCTTTTAGCAGATGATTATGACTCTTTAAGTTCTCTGTTCCAATCTTTACATCAAAAAAAATAATTGTTTTATTTATTAAGTGCTACCAGGTTTTTTATCATGATTAACGGCAGGTATTTCTTCTGGTTGCATATATTGCTTTTTCAAATGATCATACAACGATCTTTTGTCAATGATCAGAGCAGCTACCTGGGCCATCATGGCAGCAAGTAATAAATGAAAAATCACACTATGCCTGTCGGTCATTTCCAAAACCAGTATTGCAGAAGTAAAAGGGCTGCGGGTAAGTCCCGTCAAAAATCCAACCATTCCACCAAGTATAAGAATGTTTGCATTAGCCCCGGCTAGTTCAAATAAACCGGAAAGATAAGCTCCTATACTAGCGCCTGCAGCTAATGCGGGTGCAAAAACACCACCTGCACCACCTGAACTAAAAGATATTGCAGGTCCTACAATTCTTAAAACAACTGTATGCCACTCTTCATATTTGCTTGATGTAAATAAAACCTTTGTCATGATATCTTTACCTGATCCCATAACATCTGCATTTATAAAATAGGCTATTGTGGCCATAAGCAGTCCCGCACCTGTTACAAATAAAATATTTTTTAAGTTGCTTTTTATTTTACTTCTTATACTTAATAAATATAAGATCAGCCTGCTCATTAATGCCCCACCAAAACCAGCCAGGATAGCAGTTAAAGCAACACCAAAAAAAACAATAAATTTTAAATTACTTACTACAGGATATCCAATATATAAATATGGACCTGCTATAGCCTGGGCCGTTAAACCTGCAATAATAACGGCAGAAAAAAGAGCAGTACGAAAAAAACGTATATGCACCTTAGCCAGTTCTTCCATTGCAAATACCAATCCACCTAAAGGTGTATTAAAGGCAGCGGCCAAACCTGCAGCAGCACCGGTTAAAATAAAACTTTGCCTGGATAATTTGGGCCATGAAGCCGGAGTTAAGCGATTTATTGCATAAAAAATGGAACCTGCAATTTGTATTGTAGGTCCTTCCCTGCCTATGGCAGCCCCACCTGCCACCATAATGAGACTTGAAACAATTTTTACAATTACAATGCGTAAGCTTAATAATTTATCTATTCGCGATGTAGTTTTTGGTGTTGCAAGTTCAATAGCTGCCATAACCTGGGGTATACCACTGCCTTTTGCATTGGGTGCCCATTTTTTTACAATCCACCATGCTAATAAAAAGCACAAAGGAGTAATTATGAAGATGCTCCAGTCTTTTATGCCATTAATATATAAATGAAGTTCTTCAGCTTTGGCAAACATCATCGCATAGCCAACAGCTACAACACCTGTAACAATGGAAGCTATCCAAAAAGGAATCGCCTGTAAGAAGCCTCTTTTTAAAAATTTATTTACAAATTGCTTAGAGTTATCTATAATTTCTGTCATTAATTATGTCTATCGTAAATTGTATGTATTGATAGTTATACAAAAATGTCACAAATAAACTCAAATCATATCATTTCTGTACAGCAGACCTTTCATTTTCACTACAAACATTATTATTTTATATCAATGTGCAATATATTTTTATCATCAAAGGGGGATAATCTTATTTTAATAAGTAAAGTTTAAATAAATTTCAATTCGTGAATTCATACTTCAAGCAAAAAAAATTCTTATGAAACAACAAATAGAAAGAGAGAGATATAAATTACTTCATTCAGTAGAAAAGTTACTGGAGCCACCCATGGTTTTTTTAGGTTTTGTATGGCTTGTTCTTTTGGTGATTGAATTAATCTGGGGCATACCTAAAATGCTTGAATATGTAAGTTTATCCATCTGGGGACTTTTTATTCTTGATTATATTTTAAAATTTATACTGGCGCCAGATAAAATAAGTTATATGAAAAAAAGCTGGCTAACAGCTTTTTCACTTATTATCCCTGCTTTAAGAATTTTCAGGCTTGCAGGTGCAATAAGATTGCTAAGGGGTTTAAGGGGAATCAGATTTATAAGAGTTGTTTCTTCATTAAATCGCAGTATGAAAAGCCTTGGCAAAACCATGTCACGTCGCGGGTTTGGATATGTAACACTTCTTACTATTTTAATTATATTAGGCGGTGCGGCCGGAATGTATTCTTTGGAAAGAGGCAACCCGGATTTTGAAAGTTACGGATCTTCATTGTGGTGGACAGCTATGAGAGTTATTACAGCAGGCAGTGCATCATTCCCTATAACACCGGAAGGAAGAACACTGGGATTTTTAATTGCTGTTTATGGGTATGCAATCTTTGGTTATGTTACGGCTACAATTGCTACATTTTTTATAGGCAGGGATGCTGAAGAAAAAGATACACCAGTTGCCGGGTCAAAAGATGTGGCAGCGTTAAGAACTACCATTTATTCATTAACAAAAACCATTGAAGAATTAAAAGAAGCTGTAGAAAAGAAATAGTTTAGTTTTCATGTGACCAGTTTTTTACTTTTTGCATTGAACTGTTTTTTTGGCTATTGGTATCTTTTATAACGGTTAAACTTCCATCTGTTTCCAATACAATTGCATCAATTCCTTCAATTGAAGGATATCCTTTTTCCCGGACAATAGCATGAATTTCATCTTCATCTATCCTTTCTTTCAGCATAATCTTTTTAAGCATCTCGCCTTTATAAAGTAGTAGTGTTGGTGTAGATTTTATTAGGGAACTAAAAGCTTTATATCGGGCAGATAGCCATGTAATAAGAAACTGTAAGAAAATCAATAGAAAAAATCCCAGGACTCCATCAACGAGTGCAATATCTTTATTCAGCATTACAGTAGCAAGTGTAGAACCAAGGGCTACCGTAACAATAAAATCAAAAGCATTCATTTTAGAAAGCGTTCTTTTTCCGAAAACCCTTAATAAAAAAATCAAGAGAACATAAGCTAAGATTGTAATTACAAAAGTTCTTATAATACTGTCCCAGTTATCAAAGAAAACTACATTCATATTAATAATTTTATAAAATTTTATACTTCATTTTTTGAAATTTGTAATTGAACTGCGACATATAATTTGTCTATAACAGGAACTTGTAATAGGTTTTTAAATTGTATTAAAATATTATTCATTTCTCTTTGAAAAAACAAGTCTTGTTTTCCATATTTCCATATAGGTAAAATAACTTCCTCAAATATATTTTCGAATGATTTTTGTTTTGTTATAATTCTTACTATTCCCTTATCATCTTTGAAAGTGTTATCCGGGAATAATTTTAACCTGTAAAGAAGTAAATCACCTATTGTTCTTAAAGCTTCTACAGCAGTACCCGGATCATTTAAGCCCGGACTTAAGCCTTTTACTGCCACTTCCATTAATTGTCTTAAACCATACAAATAATTAGCTTCGATGGTTTCATTATTTGTTATGTGTACCTTTTTTAAAATCTCTTTTATTTTTTCATCATCAAAATCTTTTTCTGAAATTACTGTTATAAAGGGTGTGCCCTTTAATAAAAATGTACCTGGAGCATAAAGAAAAGACATTACTAAATCATTTTTTTTACAAAGCTTTATTACAGAGTCCTCATGAAAACCTTCATATACACCAGAATTTGGAACTAATATTAATTTTCCATCTTTTAAATTCTCTGGTTCGGCTGGTTCTTCACTTAAAGTGCATTTCTTTTTAATTGTGCTTTTTGTTTGAGAACAAATTCGCATAATAATAGTTTCATATTTTACAGATTGAGTGATGTAATGGATAAAATAAATGAAAAGAAAAATATCTACAACTGTTAAAATTATAAGTAAATATGTACTCAGTGCAGGTACATATATGCCGGAATCAATATCCCGAATGGTAGTTAAGAGCGCTAATCCATATACAATGGTTCCTAAATAAATACCCAGGATAAGTTGTTGAAAAGTATTACCAATAAGTTTATCCAGCACCCGGTTGCTCAAATTAGATGCTGCCTGGTTCAAAACAATCATTACCATGGAGAAACTAAAAACAGAAAGAGAAATAATACCGGTAACTATAGCTTGAATAATACTTCTTGCAGTAGTGGCATCTTTTAAGCTGAGCCATCCAAAATCATCTTTTATCTGCTTACCTGTATCAGAATGATCAAAATAAATCATAAATACAGCCAATCCTAAAAAGGCTATTGCTATTAAAACAGGAATAAAAGCAATGCTATTTACAATTTTACTGTACCTGATCTTAAACCATTCCCAGAAATTATTTTTCATCTGTTCTTTTGAACTCCACTAATGCAAAAATTGTGCACCCGGTAAAAGAGAAATAATAGTAAGAATAGTTGTATGCTTAATGTGAAGTGTGAGAAAACAACTGGCTGATCATTTTTTTATCATGACCATAAATATCATTGCGAAAGTTTAATTTTCCATCTTCATCAACCCAGGCAGTAAAATAACTTATTAATACCGGAACGGGATTATCTAATTTTACCCATTTCTCACTGCCGGAGTTCATAGCTCCTCTTATTCCTGAATCATTCCACGATGGGAAATTTTGTAATAAATACGATGCAAGTTTATGTGGTTCTTTCACTCTTATACAACCATGGCTGAAAGCTCTTTGATCTCTTTCGAATAAAGATTTGGCAGGAGTATCATGAAAATATATGCTATACCTGTTAGGAAAAATAAACTTTACTTTACCCAAAGAATTGTTAGGACCGGGCTTTTGACGTATTACCGGTAAGCCATTAGATCTTCCTGTGATTTCCATATTGTTTTTTGATAAATAATTCGGATCGCGGTTCATGGCAGGAACAATTTCGTTTCGTGTAATACTTCTGGGAATGTTCCAATAAGGACTAAACACAACATATTCCAGCTTATCATTAAAAATAACTGTTCTTGTACCTGCTTTCCCTACAACTATATCAGTAGTAAATATTTCTTTCTCCCCTTCATAAACATGCATAGTAAAACTGGGTATGTTTGCAACTATCCTTGTTCCTTCCCCAGGCTCGGGTAACCATCTCATTCTCTCCATATTGATTAAAAGTTGCTGTATTCTTTCTTCAAGTGGAACATTGATTAATTTAAAGAACACAGGGCCAATAACACCATCCTGATTAACACCATGTCGTTTTTGAAAATGAATAACTGCCTGCTCAAATTGTGAATCAAATACTTCTGAATGTGTTTCGGGTTGTAAATCACCAAGTGCTTCTAATTTTTTTTTGATTTCTGTTATCACAACTGCCGTGTCACCTTTTCTTAATACTTTCTTGTCGGAGCTTATTTCAGATTTCCAATTTTTGTTTTTTTCCAGTTCATGATATCTAAGTACTTGCTTTTTCATTAAACGGTACTGCTTATGAAGCGGTTCCCATTCTTCAAGATTTTCTCCTTTTGTAGAAACAAGTGAATCTAATAACCCTACAGCATCTATTTTTCTTACAGGTATATTCCATTGCACATCATTGGGATTTAACTTACCCGTATACCTCGTTTTAGCAAAATCAAAAAAATGAGCAGTCATTTCTAATTCAAGATTAGCAATTTCATTTTCTGATAAATTCCAATCGGATTCTTCTTCACTTAAAATAAAATCCATTTGATGGTGCAATTGCTTATCAAAAAAAGAACTGTCCTGCGAATAATTTATGTATTGATTATGCAGATCCCAAAAGACATGTGCCTGTTCTGCCACTCCATCTTCATTAAACCATGCATACTGGTAGTTACGGCTATTGTAAAAAGAACGAATCTTTTCTGCTACAACTTTATCAATCTTTTGTTCCCCGATAAATTTTTCAATTATAGTGCTATCTAAAGTGAGATTAGTTAAAGCTGCATAAGAATCCTGGCTTAAAAAAGTTTCAGTAGTTTCTGCACTGTTTGCGCCTGAATTTCGACAGGAAAAAATTGCAATAGGAATAAAAAATGTTATAAAAATTTTATTCATACCAATTCACATCAATAAATACGCCGATTGAAATAATCAGTAAGAATTTTATTTAAATGTTTAACAAAATGACCTAATAATAGTTAAATTATTATTTTTATTTCTGTTACAGAACCTGATGATGCATAGAATTTGATTAATGTACCAGCTATTAAATTTCTTCCATAATTTGTTGATATCCCTTTTATCACTTTTCTGAAGTCCCCAGCTCTTACGGAATCACTTCAAGTATCAACGCAGGCTGAATAATATCAATTAAATAAATTTTATAAACTAATTTCTTTCACTTTCGCTGCAATAATTTCATAAGCCTCCTCCTGAAGAAAATGTTTGCTTTCCACCTTTGTTACCGGAATTTCAGGCCGTGCTTCTAAAAATTCAGTTCCTTTTTCTTCCCATGTTAAAAAGGGATCTTTTTCGCCCCAAATTAGTTGTACTGGATAAGCAGGATTTTGCCAGGCTTTGTAACACGCTTGTGTAAATTCTTTCGTTGGTTCAAAATTGCGCATGATCTTTAAAAAGGCTTTTCCTCCATCTTCTTTTTTCAATAAATGAATATAAACATCCATTTCTTCTTTTGATATAACATCATTATTTACAACACCGGCATTATTCATCAAAAGCGGAAATGTTATAGTTGTCAGCATCGCCAGTGCAGCTTCGCCAAGTACAGGTTTTTCAAATGGACGCATGGGCAGGGGCTTTACAAAATGCTCAAGATCCAGCATGGAATTTAAAACAGTTATGGATTTTATCCGGTGAGGGTTGGAATCTGCCATGGATAAACCAATTGGAGTTCCTATATCATGTAAAAGCAGGTGTACTTCAGTAATTTTCAATTCATCTATAAAACGATTACAAAAATTTCCAAAGTTGCTAAAGATGTAGTTGAAATTTTCTGGTCTTTCTGATAATCCCAAGCCAGGAAGATCAATAGCAACAGCTCTCAACCCTCTACCCTGCAATGCAAATGCTACTTTACGGTAAAGAAAGGAGGACGTGGGTACACCATGAATACAAAAAACAACAGGGCCTTTGCCGGTGTCGAGATAAAAAGTTTTGATACCATCTATGCTTATGTATTTACCATTGCTTTCATGCTGGCGAATGAGGGCTTCTGCTTTAGCTTCTGTTGACATACTATCTATCGTTAACCAGGAAGGACATAAACTTCATACCAGCCATAAAAAAAAGGAGATAACCCTATTAAACTATTATGAACTTCTCTATAAAAGGCATGAAGATCGTTGTTTGGTGCTTTTTTCTTACCCGCACAACCAACAGAATTATCAGCTTTTACTAATGGGCAGTCAGGAGTGCCATTTATAGTGCAGTCTTTCACCAGTGAACAATCAGGAGTTTCTTTTAATGGACAATCTGCTTTTGTAACATTTGCTGATTAAGATGTAAAAGCAACTGCAGAATTATTATTCTTTACATTTTTATTCTGACACTTGTTCTGGCAATCTGCTTCACTTGTTTTTGAATTGATTGCATCTGTGTGAGCATTGCTGAAGGTATAACTGAATACCAGTGTCAGCATAAACATAGAACGTAAAAGATTTGTTCCATAATTTTTTTTCCTGCAATAGCAGGGGCAACAATATATTGTAATAATTAAAGTAAATTAATTAGTTCCGCCAATACCTGCAGCCAATAAGCTCTCTTTTGTTATACCGCCTCCCTTGCAACAATCCAACAATGCGCCATCAACTGCTACAGCAGGCAATCTTTTCACTCCATATAGTTCTACTTTATCCTGGCATTCCTTGCTTTCGCACTGCTCCACCAGGTCATAAACTGTAACCTGACTATCAGTTTCTGATGCAAGTGATTTTACCATATCAACCACCGGATTACAAACAGGGCAACCAGCAGTAAAAATTTCAATTTGTTTTTTCATAGTTAACTATTTGCAGCAAGATAATCTGGGCCACGGGGTGTTCGCCAAACCTATTCCCTTGCTTTAACATTATTTTTTATCATCCGTTCATTGATACTTTCCACTTCCTTGATTTTACCTGTTATTTCACTTAATTCAAGATGCGGAAACTTCTCTTGTAAAAAAGCTATTTTTTGGGCATCCTGGCAATTACCGGGGCATGCTTTAATAACATCTGCAAGTTGAAGGGCAAGGCCTTTTCTCAATACTTCATCAAGTAGTAAAAAATGAGCTTTGTTTAGCGCCTGTTCTGCAGCTTTAAATTGATTAATAATCTGATCAGGATCTTTGCCTTCTTTAAGCATCTTTTCAATGCCACCCAATTGCCCTTTAATATAGTGTAGCCTTTTAATCACATCTTCTGTAATATCCTTGGGAACCATAATAAAAAATAATTTTTACGAAAGGTAAAAGAGGCAATAGGGTATCATCCAAATTTAATTACAACAATTTTTATTTTGTTGTATTGGCGGACATGGAACTGAGCCAAAGCTGCAAAATACGCAGCAGTCACCTGCCTTTGGCTTTAAAGTTATGCCACACCTTTCACACTTGTAAAAGTATTGGCAGGCATCAACAGGCATTTTTTCTTCCTTTTTAAAACCACAGAAAGGGCAGGTAAGTAAAGATGTTGTAAGTACTTCCATTTCTGTTTATTTTACTTCAATGACTTTGTACCCTGTGTTTTCAATAGCAGTTTTTAGCTGGGTTACTGTAGCTTTGGAGCTATCAAACTTTACCATACTGGTGCCTTTATGATAAGCAGTTTGCGCATCCATTACTCCGGGCACTTTGTGTAGTTCATTATTTACATGCTCTTCACAACCGGCACAGGTCATGCCTTTAATGTGGAAGGTGGCTGTCTGTATATTATTGCTTTCCACTACAACTATATTTTGCTTCTCCGGCTTGGGATAAAATAATTTGGCATAGTATGGAAATGCTATCAATCCAATAGCTGCAATGGTGATGAAGACAAGAAAGGTTCTGGAAGCAAGGAAACTTTTCTGTTCTGTTTCACAACTTTCATCAGGACCGCACACGGCACTTTCTTTTGTGATCAGTGAACGATACCAGGCAAAGCTTAAAGTGGCCATTGCTACACCAATCAAAAAAGGTCGTGCCGGTTCTAACCAGGAAAAGGCTGAAGCGGCGCCACTTGCTCCTGCTACAATTGCCAGCAGTGGTGAAATGCAACAAAAAGATGCGGCTATGGCAGCCATTATGCTTACGCCTGTTACGGCTTTAGACGTCGTTTCCTGCTTCATGCTTTTTGCTTTTTGCGATTAGTAGTGATATGCGCAAACAAGGGTTTAATAATTTCCAGATGCTCTTCTTTTAAAGAGTAATAAATGGTTTGCCCGGCTCTGCGGGTTTGTAAAAGATTGCCATCTTTTAACTTCCGTAAATGTTGCGACACAGCTGGAATGGTCATTTCTAAAATATCAGCCAGATCGCAAACACACAATTCATTTTCTTCTTCCAGCAGATAAAGCATTTTTAACCGAACATCATTTCCGGCAAGGCTTAATACATTGCCCAACCTGCTGAAGGATGCTTCTGCCTTACGCAGACTTTTTTTACACTCATTTATCAATACCTGATCGGCATAGGCACGTATACACGTTTGGTTCATAGTCGCAAAGTTAATTATTTAAGCAATTGCTTAATTATAAATTGCCTGTAATTAGCCTATGATACAGTAGGTGCCGGAGTAGCGGAGAAAATGTAAATCACCAGCCAACATAAGCCGGTGGTTTAATATCCTTTAGACGCAGGTAAACAATCAACTGCCCAATATGATGTGTTTGATGGTCATGCATAAGAATTAGAATTTGCCGCCTCGATTTTGGTCCTGCAAAAAAAGGAACTACTTCGTCTAATTGTTTTGGTATGAGCCGGTAATGAACAGCTAAAGCCGAATCATAAGCAGTGCTGATGGTATTTATAATTGATTGTTTACTTAAAACATTTGCATCACTTTTACTATTCTGCTTACTTCCTAATAAATAAGCAGAAGAAAGCCAGTTCATATTTTGAGCAACGTGTAACAGTTGTTCACCAAAAGTCATTTCATCCGCCACCGGTTTAAAATTGTATTGTTCTTCAGGCATTAGCTCTGCTATTTCCAATGTGTAAGTCTTTGCATTCTTCCATTTTGCTGATAGCTGATTTAGTAAACTATCACTTGTCTGCGCTTTACCATTAATTGAAAACCCTAATGACATTAGCAGGAAAAAAAAAGTGAGTTGTTTGATTGTATGCATGATTTATAGTTTAAGAAAAGGTACACTCATTAACGGTTTACCTTTATATGTAGTTAGCGTTTATTCAGTCTATTTTCTGGATTTGAAAATAGTGTCTGTTACCGTATCAAATAAAGATTACTGCAGTCTTGGTTTTAAACGTGATGCACAAACTGTGCATAATGAACAATAGGCAAAGGCTTGCTGTTTGATCCCTACAAGCCACACTCATTTAGAACAAGCAGGTGGCGTTGCTTCCCGGCCCCTGCCTCCCCTGTAATCGAATAAAACGCTTTTACCAATGCTGTTTTAATAAACCAATAATAACCTCTGCGGGGGCTTTGTC
>JACDAZ010000257.1 GCA_013695175.1 Flavisolibacter sp.
TGCTACCATTGTTGGTTGCTCCGATTCCAGGGTTTCATCAGAAATTTTATTCGACCAGGGATTTGGAGATTTATTTGTAAGTCGTACCGCAGGACAAGTAATGGCGCAAGCTACCTATGGTACTATAGAATATGCATACCTGGCATTAGGCACAAAGCTTATAGTAGTACTGGGTCATAGCAGTTGTGGAGCAGTGGATGCAGCTATTCAAAGACCAGAAAATCCACCGGGACATATTGTAACATTAATCAACTCTATCAAACCCGCTGCAATAGATGTGCAGGGTATGGCAGGTGATAAATTAGAAAATGCAGTAAGGCAAAATGTAATAAAACAGGTAAATGAACTAAGGCAACTTGAATCTGTTTTAAGCAGGGCATATGAGAGTGGAGAATTACTTATAGTTGGAGCTGTTTATAGTCTTACAAACGGACGTGTAGAATTTTTAAAAGAAACGCTGGAAAATTTACCCAAAACAAAGTATACGCAGAATGATATAACAGGTAAATAAACCTAATCAGGATATTCTTCTGAACCCATTACCCAAATAAAAGATTGAAGATCTATATAATCAGCAGGTTTATATTCTATGGTATCTTGCCTGATTAGTTCAGCAAATTCCAACAGGTTGTTGTAAGTATTCCAGTTGGGACGGGAATGATAATTAAAATCAAATTGGTATTTTTCTGCTGCAATTTTTGTAACACGTGGTTTTAAGAAAATATGTTCTGATGGATTTGCAATAAACCCAAAAACTGTAACTAATGGCCATGTAAGCACCCTTGTTTGTTTTCGTGGTAAGTGGCTTACAACTTCTACAAAGTTTTCAAATCTTTCCTGTAAAGAATCCTTTCCATAAATATATTGAAACAATCCTGTAGCAAATGCTTTGGCACCTTCACCTGTTTTAATAGCATCACGCAAAGCCATTTTTTCAAAGGAAAATAAAAGGTTTGTTTTTGATTCAATTTTTACAGCCTTAAGTGCTATTTCCTCAAATTTTTTTTGTTGTAGCAAACTGGTATAAGTATCGACATCAAGATCTTGTTGAAACTGGAAATGCGCATCTAATTTATATTGCCTTTCCCAATCTATATATTTCTGATCCTCAAACCCTTTTTTAAAATAATAAAGGAATTTTTTTAAACAACGTTTACGTGCCTGCGTCAAAGGATCTCGTTTGGAAAACAGTTTCACTTTCATACCTGATCGAACATTTGAGATAAAAATCAAATATTGTGCAGGAAATAATTATTCAATTTTACCCGCATATAAAAAATCAGTTATTTGCTTATTAGCATTAAACTTAAAACGGTTTGTTTTAAAAATTTCAGATAAGACTCCCTATTCAGATTTAAATAAAATTTTAAAAAAGAAAAGCAGTTCATATTTCATGTTCTATTAAATCCCGCTACCAATTAATATTTATTTATCATCATAACAAAATAATTATGTAAGGACTTACCTAATTAAATACAATACAATTAAATATGATAATTACTTGTAATAAACTTTTAATTCTTATATCAACACTTCATGATGAACAAAAATATTTTCCACCAATAAGTTGTAGTTGGTAAATAAGGAACAATAGTTGTTATAGTAATGTAAATCATTTTTCTAAACAGATTATATGAATAAATCATATAAAACTCTCGCAAACATCCTGCATTATAATTGTATTGAGTTGAATATTTCAAGTATATAATAATATGATAACAAATTATTCCCTCTTCAAACCTTAACCATAATACTCAGCCAATACTTAATTAAAACAATGAAAACATAAAGAAGGATGAAAAAAGATTTTTCCAAACTTTCTCTTTATAGATATATTATTATAATAATCATATTAAGCATTATTGGTTTAACTAAAACATCTGCACAATCTTGTACTCCAATCAGCACTTTGTCTTGCGAGCAGTTGCAGGTTGATCTGCCTTTTAGTCTTTCTTTTAATAGTAGTGTAGCCGCTACTTTACCAGATAAAAATGGAGTGGGAACAGGTTTTACAATGGTGGACTCCTACACAGGTACTCGTCTAACTGCAGATGGTACTGCAAGTAACTTACAGGTTCCAGGTTATGAACCATCACAACTTACACTTAATAGTGGAAGACTACAGATAATCACCAATAAAGGCATTGCTGCTTTTTTAAATAACAACCAGGTAAACACTCTTGGTGTAAGAGTAAACAGTAAGGGTAAGCTAAGGGTGGAAACTTCCATCATTAACCCTTTTAACGGTACCTCTTTTCAGCAGGGAGGTCTCTGGTTTGGACTCAGTGACAAAACCTTTATTAAACTGGTGGTAATGGGCAATAAAGTGGAACTGCGCAAAGAAGATGATGATGTGTCTGGT
>JACDAZ010000260.1 GCA_013695175.1 Flavisolibacter sp.
ATTCGTAATGAATATGGTGCTCTTGATAAGGCATCTACTTATGAAAAATATGCAGATAATATTTTCAGACAAACCATGATCCTTGATGATCGTAAGTGGGAAGCTTTTGTAAAAAACCCGGATGCAAATACTATACAACAGGACCTGGCTTATAATCTTGCAGCCAGTATTATGAAAAACTACCAGGCTAAATACCTGCCGATGTACCAGCAATTTATGACAGGTAACAATGAGGCGGGTAGACTTTACTTAAAGGGTATAAGAGAGAGAAATCCTAATAAAGCCATGTATCCTGATGCCACATTTACAATGCGTTTAAGTTATGGTGTAGTAGATGATTATACACCCAAAGATGCTGTTACATATCATTATGTAACAACAATGAAAGGCTTGTTAGATAAATATGTGCCGGGAGATTATGAATTTGACCTACCACAAAATTTTGTTGAAATTGCCCGTAAAAAAGATTTTGGACAATATAAAGATGCAAGAACTGGTGACCTTGTAGTAAACTTTATAACTACAACAGATATTACAGGAGGCAATTCCGGATCGCCTGTAATCAATGGTAATGGTGAACTTATAGGTTTGGCATTTGATGGAAATTATGAAGCCTTAAGTCATAAAATTGCTTTTGATAAAGATCTTAACAGAACTATTAATGTTGATATAAGATATGTTCTTTGGTGCATAGAGAAATTAGGTGGTGCTTCTCACATTATTAAAGAGTTGACGATTAGAAAATAATCAGTTGTATA
Source organism: Flavisolibacter sp. (assembly GCA_013695175.1). Taxonomy (GTDB): domain Bacteria; phylum Bacteroidota; class Bacteroidia; order Chitinophagales; family Chitinophagaceae; genus Flavisolibacter. Next base: position 759 of record JACDAZ010000260.1, read on the forward strand.
TATCTGTTTCAGTAAACAAATAGTTTGTTTGAATAATGGATACAGAGCAGGCATATGATATCTGGGCTGATCAGTATGACAGTAATTTAAATAAAACAAGGGATCTTGAAGCCTTTGCTTTACAATACACATTAAAAGAAATAGATTTCAAACACGTATTAGAAATTGGATGCGGTACTGGAAAAAATACAGAGTGGCTGGTTAGAAAAGCAACTCAAATTACAGCAGTTGATCTTTCTGAAAAAATGCTTGCTAAAGCAAAAGAAAAAAATGATTCTGATAAAGTAGAATTCCATCAGGCTGATATTACCAGGCAATGGCATTTTGTAAATAAAGATTATGATCTCATAACTTTTAGTCTTGTTCTTGAACACATAGAAGATCTTGAAGAAACTTTTAGAAAAGCATCGATTGCTGCAAGCGCTTATGTATATGTTGGAGAGCTACATCCTTTTAAACAATACACTGGTACCAAAGCAAGATTTGATACTGAAAATGGACAACAGGTAGTTCAATGTTATAATCATCATGTGTCGGACTTTATTCGGTCAGCAAAAAATAATAATTTTGAAGTAGTTGATGTGAATGAATATTTTGCTGATGATGACAGATCTGCTATTCCCAGAATTCTTACTATTCTTTTTAAAAAGAATGAAAAAAATCTGTAATGAGGATGATGATAATATTGATTCAGGTGATTCAGTAATTTAAAAAAATTATAATTCACATTATGAATGTTAACAGGGCTAAAGATGTAGATGAATACATTTCCAAATTTCCAAAGGACATTCAAAAAATATTAAAACAAATTCGTTCAACTGTAAAAAAAGCAGCGCCTTCGGCCGAAGAAACCATAAAGTTTGCCATTCCAACTTATGTTTTATTTGGCAACCTGGTACATTTCGCTGCATTTAAAAAACATATTGGTTTTTATCCGGCTCCCTCAGGTATTGAAGCTTTTAAAAATGAACTTTCTGTTTACAAAGGAGCAAAGGGTTCTGTACAATTCCTCTTGATCAACCAATGCCTTTACAATTAATCTCACAAATTGTAAGGTTCAGGGTAATAGAAAATTCAGACAAAGTAGCAAAGCGTGGAAAGAACATGTAAAAAACCCCAGGTTTTAGTTGAAATATAAAATTTAACATCCATTTGTCATCGCTTCGTAGTTTACAAACCTCTTCCATAATTAATTAGTTAATTAAGAAAATTTTGTTATGCAAAACAAGCATCTTTTGTTTAGATAACAGATTTTTGCAAACCTTTATAACCCTATTATAGCCTTGTAATAAATACTATTATGAAAAAATTTTCTTTCTTAATTCTCTTTTTTGCTCCACTTATTCTTTTAGCACAAAACCAATATTCTTATCCAGAAACACACAAAGTTGATACAGTCACTGATTACCATGGTACACAGGTTGCTGATCCATATCGTTGGCTGGAAGATGACTGGAGTGAGGAAACAAAAAACTGGGTTACAGAACAAAACAAAGTAACATTTGGCTACCTGGAGCAGATCCCTTACAGAACTCAATGGCAAAAAAGACTGGAGGAATTAAATGATTATCCTAAATATTCATCTCCAACACGTAAAAATGATTACTTCTATTTTTATAAAAATGAAGGCTTACAAAATCAAAGTGTTTTATGCCGTCAAAAAGGATTAAAAGGAAACCCTGAGGAGCTTTTGGATCCAAACAAATTTTCTGCTGAAGGAACAACAAGTCTTGCTACATTTTCTTTGTCTAAAGATGGCAGATATGCTGTAGTAGGCAAATCAACAGGTGGAAGCGACTGGCGTACTTTTCATGTAATGGATATGACAACATTAAATTACCTGGCTGATTCTATTGCATGGGTAAAAGTTTCGGGTGCATCATGGCAGGGTGATGGTTTTTATTATAGCCGCTATCCAAAACCTGAAGCAGGTAAAGAACTATCAACAAAAAATGAAAATCACCAGGTGTATTTTCATAAAGTGGGAACCCCACAGGAACAGGATGTATTAGTTTATGAAGATGCAGCAAATCCGCAGCGTTTTCATTCTGTAGGTACAACCAATGATGAAAGATTTACTTTCCTTGTGATCTCAGATCGTGGAAAAGGAAAAATGGGAAATGCATTATGGTATTTTGATATTAAAACAGGTGATAAAACTTTTAAACCATTGATTGCAGAAGTAAGTGAATATAATTATAGTGTGATTGATGAAGTAAATGGAAAATTTTTGGTTATTACAAATGATGGTGCAAAAAACAGGAAAGTAGTTTCAATTGATCCTTTAAATCCTGATGCTGCAAACTGGAAAACTGTTATTGCTGAAAAGCCGGAAAACATTGCAAATATTTCATCAGCAGGAAATAAATTGTTTGTTACTTACATGAAAGATGTTACAAGTCGCATTTATGTACATGACATGAATGGTAAATTAGAAAAAGAAATAAAGCTTCCTACATTAGGAACTGTTAGTGGTTTTGGAGGAGAAAAAGATGATAAATATGTTTTCTACACATTTACTTCCATTACTTACCCTCCTACCATTTACAGGTACGATATTGCAACAGCAACAAGCAGCGTATTCAGAAAACCTGAAGTAAAATTTAATCCTCAGGATTTTGTAACAGAACAGGTATTTTATCCAAGTAAAGACGGTACCAAAGTTCCTATGTTTATTGTGTACAAAAAAGGTACACCAAAGAACAGCAAGAACCCAACATTATTATATGGATATGGTGGTTTTAATATAAGCAGCAATCCGTCTTTCTCTCCCACCCGCATAGGTTGGCTGGAGCAGGGTGGTATTTTTGTTTTAGCAAATTTGCGTGGCGGTAGTGAATATGGTGAGGAGTGGCATGAAGCAGGTATGCGACAAAAAAAACAAAATGTATTTGATGATTTTATTGCTGCCGGTGAATATTTAATTGATAAGAAATATACATCAAAAGATTACCTGGCTATACAGGGTGGATCTAATGGTGGATTATTAGTAGGCACTGTAATTAATCAAAGACCAGATCTTTTTAAAGTTGCAATTCCACAGGTTGGTGTAATGGATATGCTGCGCTTTCATAAGTTTACTATTGGCTGGAACTGGATTGCAGAATATGGCAGCAGCGATGTAGCTGAAGACTTTCCAAACTTGTATGCTTATTCACCCATGCATAATATAAAAGAAGGAATTAATTATCCTGCAACTTTAATTACTACTGCTGATCATGATGATCGTGTAGTGCCGGCACATTCATTTAAATATGCAGCAACCTTACAAGAAAAATATAAAGGACCAAACCCGGTAATGATAAGAGTAGATGTGAATTCAGGACATGGTGCCAGCAATTTAAAAAAGTCGTTGGAAACAACAGCAGATATTTTTTCTTTTATCTTTCACAATATGAAATTAACACCAAAGTTTACAGGAGCTAATTACCAGCAACAAAAGAAAGCTTTTTAATAAAGAATTTTCTCAAATAAAGAACCGGTTAACTCACCGGTTTTTTTTATTGCTGCTATTGGAAGTATATCATTTGAAACAGATGTTTGTAAAAACAACGATATTTTTGAATAAATTAAAAACATTGAATAAATAACCTTATCATGAATAAATTCATTCTTGCAGCCATTGTTGTTTTATTCTCTACCACTTTACATGCTCAAATAACTGATCCGGAGAAAGAACTGCTTTCAAGGAAAATTGTATTACCGGCTGCAGGAAAACCATCAGCCAATTTTGTAAAACATGTGCAAACAGGAAACCTGTTGTTTTTGTCTGGCCATGGATTTTGCGGAACTACACCATCTGCAGTAGATACAGGTAAACTTGGCAGAACACTTACTGTAGAACAAGGTTACCAGGCAGCTCGTAATGTAGGTTTATGTATGCTTGCAACATTAAAAGATGC
>JACDAZ010000262.1 GCA_013695175.1 Flavisolibacter sp.
AACAAACTCACCTGTAAGCCAATAATATCTTCTGCCATGTGGGTCTGTTCTTTCAATAAAATCTTCTTCGTATTTGGCATAAGCCTGCCTGCAAATTTTGATACCTTTTACTTCATCAGGGTTACCAATTGGAAAATTTACATTTAGTACTGTATGTTTTTCAGGTGGAGTTTCCAGTATTTGCTTTACAATCATCCTGGAATATTTTCTTGCTGCTGTAAAATCTGCTTCCAGGCTATAATCTAATAATGAAAAACCAATTGCAGGAATACTTTCAATTGCAGCTTCCACGGCAGCTGACATGGTTCCGGAATAAATGACATTAATACTATGGTTGGCACCATGGTTTATGCCACTCAAACAAATATCGGGTTTGGAATGAAGTACTTTATCAACAGCAAGTTTTACACAATCTACCGGTGTGCCTGTGCATTGGTAAGATTCAATGCCTTCAAACATATTCACTTTATTTAATCGCAAGGGCACACCAATCGTAATAGCATGACCCATTCCGGATTGTGGTTTGTCGGGTGCCACTACCACTACTTTGCCAAGATCTTTTACTGCTTCAATTAAGTTTAGTATACCGGGTGCCGTAATACCATCATCATTCGTAATTAATATCACAGGGCGTTTTTTCTCTTCTTTCATCTTTTTTGTTCTGGCTGCAAAAGTCTAGCATTTTTTATGCCTTTCCAAATTGGTGTATTCATAATCTAATTTATTTAGTATTTTGCAGCTAAATAAATTAGTTATATGTCAATTGCAAACACTAATCTTAAATACTTAAGAAAATTACGTGGCTGGACACAGGAAGAATTCGCTCAAAAATTAAGAATTAAAAGATCACTTTTAGGTGCTTATGAAGAAGAAAGGGCTGAACCTCGGATTGAAGTTTTAGAAGTGGTAGCCGATATGTTTAAATTGACTTTGGATGAAATTTTAAGAAAAGATTTAAGTGAGAATAAAGGAAGTTATATTTCAAAAAGGAGAGCACAAAAATTGGCAGCTGGCAGAGCCGATATTCCTTTTGTTCCCGTAAAAGCGGCTGCAGGTTACCTTGCTGGTTTTGCAGATCCTGAATTTGTTGATGAATTAAATACCTTCACTTTACCCATGTTATCGGGTGGTGATTATAGAGCTTTTGAAATAATTGGCGATTCCATGATGCCTACACCGAGTGGCTCTGTAATTGTGGGTGAAAAAATTGAAAACCTGGAAGATGTTAAAACCAGCAATACCTATATTATTGTTTCAAAAACGGATGGCATAGTTTATAAACGCATCATGAAAAACAATCGCCAGAAGAATAAATTCACGTTTGTAAGTGATAATCCGGCATACCAACCTTATACTGTAAATGCAGAAGATATATTAGAAGTTTGGCAGGCACAGATGGTTATTTCTAAAGCTAACCAACAACAACGGTGGGATGTGGGCCAACTTGCTAACTTAGTTAACAACCTGCAGCAACAAGTTTCAGTACTGAAGAAGCGTATGAATTAGTAACACTGTGGGGAGAAATAAATATATTGGTTTTTTTTAAATTAACCCTGCGGTACTATATTTACGTTTTCCCTAAAGAAATTGCATGAGAAGATGGTTGCCCTTATTTATTTGTTTATTGTCGCTTTTGGCTTCGGCACAAACAAAAAATATTGTTGCAGTTAAAACCACGGAGCCTATAACTATAGATGGCAACTTAGATGATGCAGCCTGGAAAAAAGCTCCGGTAGTATCAGATTTCATTCAAAATTTCCCCAACAATGGTGCTCCATCATCTTCTCATACAGAGGTGAGAATTTTATATGATAATAATGCTATTTATATAGGTGCTTATCTTTTTGATGATCCGGCTTTAATTAGAAAACAGCTTACTTCCCGCGATGCAGAAGGGCAACAGGATGTTGATTTTTTTTCTGTCTTTTTCGATACCTATAACGACCAGCAGAATGGTTTTCAATTTCTTGTTACATCTGCCAATGTTCAAACTGATGCAAGATTGAGTAACAGCGACAACACCAGATCTGGTGATTATGGTGATAAAACATGGGATGCTGTTTGGCAAAGTAAAACATCAATACAAAGTGACGGGTGGGTTGTAGAAATGCGTATTCCTTATATTTCCCTTCGCTTTCCCAAAAGCGATATGCAGACATGGGGTTTGCAATTCTTAAGATCAATAAGACGCATCAATGAAACTTCTTTCTGGAACCGTGTGGATCCAAATGTTTCAGGCTTTGTCAATCAATTTGGAAAACTTACTAATCTCGAAAACATTTTACCGCCTTTGCGCTTAAGCTTTTCTCCTTATTTATCCGGGGGCTTACGTTATAATCCTGAAGGAACCGGTAAGAGAGAAGAGCATTTTGGAAGTGGAGGCATGGATGTTAAATATGGCATTAATGAAAGTTTTACTTTAGATGCTACACTGGTACCTGATTTTGGACAAGTAGTTTCTGATAATGTAATTAACAACCTTTCTCCATTTGAACTCCGCTTCCAGGAAAACAGGCCATTTTTTACAGAGGGTACTGAATTATTTAATAAAGCAGGTTTATTTTATTCACGTCGTATAGGAGCCACACCTACAGGTTATGGTTCAGTACAAAGGTTATATGGAACTTCCACTAATTATGAAATTGTGCGAAACCCCTCTTTGACAAGATTATATAATGCCATAAAATTATCGGGCAGAACAAAAAATAATTTAGGTATAGGGGTATTTAATGCCATTGGAGCACCTATGCATGCTGAGATAAGAGATTTAAATACAAAAAATGATACTCTTATTCAAACAGAGCCACTGACAAATTATAATATTATAGTTATAGATAAACCTTTTGCAGGCAGATCATTTATAACATTTACCAATACAAATGTTATAAGAAATGGTGCTGCACGCGATGCCAACGTTTCTGCACTTGATTGGGGCATTTATGACAAAACAAATATTTATGGAATAACCGGTGGCGTACATTATAATACCATCTTTGGCAACACTCCCTATAATTCTTCTTATTTTTTACGTACAGATACAATTACTATAAACGGTCGCAGGTATCTAAAACCTTATGATGGTTTTTCTGCAAGATTAAGACTAGGAAAAGTAGGAGGTAAGATTCAATATTTTACATCTGCATTAATTGAAAGCGACAAATACGACAGAAATGATCTCGGTTTTTTACCGGCACCAAATGAAATTACATACCAGGCAGGAGCCAGTTATAACCAGTTTCAACAAACTAAAAACTTTGTTACATATAGCTATAGGTTAAACCTGCGTTTAAACCAGTTGTATAAACCAAATAACTTTTCAGAAGCCGAAATAACGGCGTCTGCTTTTTGGTGGTTTAGAAATTTTTGGGATGTTAATCTCACCTTTGGAATTCAACCCACCTGGTCAGTAAATTATTTTGAGTTGCAGAAGTTTGGATACCGTTTAAGAAAACCTGCATTCAGGTATTTAAATGTGAGTGGTAGCTCAGATAGCAGGAAGAGGTTATTTGTAAATTATGAATTTGCTGTTTCCGATGCATCTTTAAAAGATGATTTTGGTTATTTATCATTACTGGGTGCCAGGTACAGGTTTAGTGATAAATTTAGTTTAAGCCTGACAGCGTTAAGACAACATGAAACCCTGCAAGTAGGTTATGCATTCAGTAATGAGCCCGATGGTGCACCAAGAGTAGGATACAGGGGTAATAAAGAATTTACAACTATACTTTCAGGAAATTACAACTTTACACCTCGTATGAATTTTACTTTGAGGGCAAGGCATTACTGGAATCAACTTAACTACCAAAGTTTTTATAATGTTGATGAAAGAGGTTATCATATTCCACGTTCTTTTATTCCGGACCAGGATGAAAACTTTAATATTTTTAATCTAGATGCTTTCTTTACCTGGGATTTCAGGTTAGGTAGCCGTTTAATTTTTGGGTGGAAAAACTGGCTTGGCGATCAGTACGGGGTTGAAGGATTAACTAATACTAATTACTTCCGGAATATTGGAAAAACGCTGGAACTTGAACATGGCAACGAACTAACACTTCGCTTTATCTACTTTATAGACTACAACCAGTTAAGAAGAAAAAAATAATCAACCCTTTATAGGTATCAGGGCTTTATCTACAACCGCATAAACTGAATCTTCTTTAGAGTGACGAATATTTGCTAATCCTGTAAATTTTCCAAATGCCGGTAAAATGCAATAAGTGGGTGTAAAATAAAAACATGGAAAACGTAAGCTTTGTTTTCCTATTCCATTAATAACTATACCCGGATGCAGGTGGCCACAAAAAGAATAAAGATCTTCAGACGCATCACACTGATCATGTGTAAAAGAAAACAAATCAATAATCAATCGATCATCTATCAAATTAATTTCTGCTTCTTCGTACCATTTTCTTTTTAAGATATCATGATTTCCTTTTACCAAAAAGAAGTCTATATGTTCAAAATCATATCTCCATTTTTTAAATAGCTCAAGCTCCAGGTTTTCTGCACTGTGAAAAAGGTCACCAACTGCAATAATTTTATTTGGCTTAAAATATTGTATCAGGTTCAGTAACCGCTGCATATTTTCTTTCATTACCTGTTGTGGTACAGGTATACCAGCCTTTCGAAAATGACCTGATTTTCCAAGATGGAGATCGGACAAGATCAATGTTTGCTGCTCCTGCCAAAAAACAGCCCGTTCCGCTGATAACCAAAAATGTTGATGATGTATTTTATGTAATACTGGTGCCTGCAAAGTGCAGCAAAAGTATTGCTAAATAAATAACAGGATGAACCTCATTAAATCAAGGTATATTAAAGCTTTTATAATTTTTCTAGTTGTTGCTGCATACGTCTTACCCTGTCTTCCAATTTTTCTGAAGTAAGGTTTTCACGCATGCTATCCACTTTAATGGGAAAGCAAAAAGGTGTCAGTCGCTTTGGATAAGTAAGAACAATTTTTGAATGTTGAATACGGTTTAGCATCTCTCTTAACCGTTGTTCTTCCATTTGCTGTGTAAATACTTCCTGGAATGATTGTCTTATCAATACATTATTAGGTTCATATTCACTAAATACATTAAATAATAATCCAGCAGAAGATTGAAGATGTCTTGCTTTTTTGTGTTCGCCGGGAAAGCCCTGGAATATAAGTCCTCCGATGACTGCAATATCCCGAAACCTGCGTTTTGCCATTTCTGTAGCATTTATGCTGCGCTGAATATCTTCTACTAAATGCTCCGATGAAAATATTTCATACACATTACTGTCATCAACAGGTATGGGCTGATCGCTTAATAATTCAAAGCCGTAATCATTCATAGCTATTGAAAAAGTAATTGGTGTTATTTTGCTGATTCGAAAAGCTAACAGGGCAGCCAACGCTTCATGAACTAACCTTCCCTCGTAAGGATATACAAAAAGATGAAACCCATCTTTAGTTTCTATTTGTTCTATTAAAAGTTCATTAGAAGCAGGTATGTGTGACAAAGTATGTTGCAGATCCAATAACGGTTGAAGTACCTGCAATTCAATGTTGGGAGAAACAATACCTTCCAGTATTTGTTCTCCTGCTTCATTTAAAGTTTCACGTAATTTTTTTCCAAGGCTTTGTGATAATGGAAGTCTACCTCCCAGCCAGCTAGGTACAATTGATCTTTTTACATTTGACTTTCTTACAATTACAGTCATATCTTTTATCATCACCAGTTCCAATTGTTTTCCTGCCAGTGTAAAAGCATCCCCAGGTTCTAATCTGGATATAAAACCTTCTTCAATAACACCAATATAACCACCGGTTATAAATTTTACTTTCAGCATTGGATCGCTGACTATGGTACCAATATGCATGCGATGGCGCATAGCTATTCGCCTGCTTTTTATTTTGTAAACTCCATCTTCAACTTCTACTTTTTTATATTCATTATATTGTTGTAAGGCTGTACCGCCAAGGGTAATAAAAAAAAGCATCTCCTGCCATTCATCTTTTGTAAGTTCAGAAAAGCAAAAAGTTTTTTTTACTTCTTTAAAAATTTCATCAGGTACAAAGCCATCAGATATTGCCAGTGTACACATATATTGAATGAGTACGTCATAACACAGGAACAATGGATCACGTGACTCTATTGTATTTTCAGCAACTGCATTTTTTAATGCAGCAGCTTCAATAAGTTCAAGAGAATGCGTTGGTAAAAAATAAATTTTTGAAATTGCATCAGGACTATGTCCGCTACGGCCGGCACGTTGTAAAAAGCGTGCTACACCTTTTGGTGATCCCACCTGTACCACTGTTTCTACAGGTCTGAAATCAACTCCAAGATCAAGACTGGCAGTGCTTACTACTACTTTAAGTTTACCGGCGTGTAATGCATCTTCAACCCATGTTCTTAATTCCATTTCTATACTGCCATGATGTAAAGCAATGGCACCAGCCAGTTCCGGTGCAATTGTAAGCAGCTTTTGATACCACATTTCACTCATACCCCTGGTATTGATAAATATTATTGTGGTTTTTGAAGCATTAATGATGGGCAATACTTTTTCAGCGAGTTTTATACCCAGGTGACCTGCCCACGGATATTTTTCAATTTCATCGGGAAGTATTGATTCAATTTCTATTTTCTTTTCCAGCTTTGCTTTTACAATAACCGTTTTCTCTTCATGAATTGATAGGGGGGCTAATAATACTTCTTTTGCCTGGTCAAGGTTTCCAATAGTTGCGCTAATACCCCAAATACAAAGTGCATTAGCTTTTACGTCAGCATTTGAATTTCTTGTACCAATTATACGTGAAACAGCAAGTTCCACCTGCACACCTCTTTTACTGCCAACCAATTCATGCCATTCGTCAGCAACAAGTAATTTTAAATCTTTAAAGAATGACGGATAATTTTTTTGTGCAAGAAGCAGTTGAAGGCTTTCCGGAGTGATGATGAGAATTTCCGGCATCTGCCTTTTTTGTTTTTGCCTGTCTGAGATAGTGGTATCACCATTTCTGATACCTACTTTCCATTTCATTTCCAATTCATCTATCACTTCTTCCATGGCTCTTCCAATATCTTTTGCTAAAGCCCTTAGAGGAGTAATCCAGAGTATTTGTAACCCGTTTTTTTCTTTTTTTTGAAAGGCAGCAGGATGACTATTTATAAATTGAATAAGACCAGCCAGGAAAACTGAGAATGTTTTTCCTGTACCCGTTGGAGCATTCACCAATCCACTTTTACCATTAAGTATACATTGCCATGTTTCTGTCTGGAAAGTAAAAGGTTTATAACCTTTACCGGCAAGCCACTGCATAATCACTTTGTATCCCGGGCTATCATGCATGGACTTAAAAAATTTAAAGCAGGATTTTAATCTTTCTTTTTATCAGGGTTTGTAGGGGGGATCAGTGGAGTATCAGTGCTTAGTATTTCATTCATATCCCTGTCATCCGGAATTTTCCCTCTTTCCTCCAGCATACGCATGTCCTTTGCATCTTTTAAAAAGCTGGATGCGAAAATAAATTCATTTAAAAGTTCATTTTTACTGAATATAATTTCTTTGTTATTTCCCACCCACTCTCTTTTTCCCTGGTGCATGTAAATGATATTATCACCAATTTCCATAACACTATTCATATCATGCGTATTGATTACTGTAGTAATTTGATATTCATCTGTAATATCTTTAATCAATTGGTCAATTAAACCGGAAGTTTGAGGATCTAAACCGGAGTTTGGTTCATCTACAAACAAGTATTTTGGATTTAATACAATTGCCCGGGCAATTCCTACACGCTTCATCATACCTCCGCTTAATTCAGCAGGAAACTTTTTATTACTTCCTTCCAGGTTCACACGTTCTAAAACTGCATTTACCCTATCAAGTTTTTCTTTTTTGGTAGATTTTGTAAACATATCCAGCGGGAAGAAGATATTGTCTTCCACAGTCATACTGCTAAATAAGGCAGAACCCTGGAAAAGCATTCCAATTTCTTTACGGATTTCCTTTCTTTCTTCTATTGACATGTTTAAGAAGTTATGTCCGCTGTAAAGGATTTCACCTTTTTCCGGTCTAAATAACCCAACAATGCATTTCATGAACACGGTCTTACCACTGCCACTGGCTCCTATAATTAAATTGCATTGTCCCGGATTCATAGATGCATCAACATCAGAAAGAACATTTACATCTCCAAAATTTTTACTCAAGCCTTTTATTTCGATCATTGTTTATGATATCTTTTTATAAACACTCTAGTTATATTTAGTTCAAACCATATTACAAAAGAATTG
>JACDAZ010000267.1 GCA_013695175.1 Flavisolibacter sp.
AGGGCATCTATCAAAAGAATGGAATATGTTTTAAGGGATAATCAATTACTTGGTGAAAAAGACCCTGACATTCTTAAAAAAACCAACAAATTAAAGGAAGAATTAAAGCAGGTACAAATGCAACTTATAGATGTACCTATAGAAATTACCAATGAGTTTACAGATGAAGAACTAACCCGTTATTTCAATAGTCCGAAAGTGAATAAAAAGTACAGATTGAAGAAATTGTAGTTAAAGACAATTTTCCTTTCTGCGGGTGTCTATAAGGTATTGAATTTTCCACTCGCCCTGTAGCTTTACCAATTGAAAGGAATTGACGCCGCAATGGCTAAATTTTTCACCCACAAAAAACCGGTAAGGTGTCCAGACAGTTGCCAGATTATCATCAATTTTTATAATATCAAAGGTTATCCTTTCATCATAAACCTGGTCGTGGGGCTTGGTTACCTGCACAATAAAACTATCTACCTGCTCCGACCGCACCATCACTTGTCCTTCTTTATCTTTTGAAATGGTTTGTAAAGTAGCACCTGGTGCAAAGGCTGATTTCAACTTTTCTGCGTCTGAAGATCGCATTCCATCAAAAAGCCTGGTTATCACTTCTTTAACATCGTTTTCCTGACATTTAACACTATTATTTACAGATGAGAATGTTAATAATAATAACAGCAGTTTTATATACATTTTTTTATGATTTTTTGGTTACTTTTTTGCATCTATATATACTAAAGAAAAAGGAAAAAAATTATGAAATCTAATAAATTTTTATCGTTTGCTTTTATTGCTGTACTTGTGGTTACTGCTGTTGGCTGTACTGCTCTACGTGGTGATAACGAGTACCTGGAAAATGGTAATAATAACAGGAGGGTTTATGTAGATGATCCATATATGTATAACAATACTCCTATGTGGGTTAGAGATCCTTATACCGGACGTTATTACCAGGTAATGCCTTATGGATATTCTCCTTATGGGAATAGCAGGTATGGTAACAGGTACTACGATCAAAGGTTTGACAACAGGAGACCTGTGTATCGTTCAAACACGAAACAAACAGAAGCAAGGCAACAGGAGCGCCAGAGAGTAGACGAATCAAGAAAGAGAATTCTTGGAAAAGATGATTAAGCAAATCCCGGTAACTCCGGGATTTTTTATTTTATATATCCTAAGATTTTTAACATGCTTTGAGCCGATTGTTCTTTAGCATAAAGCCAGTCAATTAATTTCCCGTTTTTATCGTATTCAATAATAACATGCTTTGGTGATGGAATCAGGCAATGTTTTATACCACCATATCCACTAATTTGATCCTGGTAAGCACCTGTGTGAAAAAATCCTAAATACAATGGTTCATCGCCATTTGCTTTTGGTAAAAAAACTTCGTTGATATGTTCTTCCGAATCATAATAATCGTGACTGTCGCAAGTAATACCGCCTAAAACAACACGTTGGTAATCCTGGTCCCACTTATTAATGGGTAACAATAAAAACCTTTCACCTATACCCCACGTATCGGGCAGCGTAGTAATGAAAGAGGAATTGATCATATACCACATCTCCCTGTCGTTTTGCGATTTTTGACCAATAACACTGTAAATATGAGCCATGCTTTCACCAACAGTATAACTGCCGAATTCAGTGAAAATATGAGGCATGGGCACTTTGGCTTTTTTACATGCCGTTTTAATAACACCTACTATTTCAGTGATCATAAACTGGTAATCATATTCAAAACCAAGAGAATGTTTTATAGGGAAACCACCACCAATGTTCAGGGAATCCAGCTCAGGGCAGATCTTTTTTAACTGGCAATAGAGGTTGGTAATTTTATTTAATTCCGACCAGTAATAAATATCATCTTTTATGCCTTTATTTAAAAAGATGTGCAGCATTTTTAGCTGGAACTTATCTTCATTACCTTCTATTTCATCAACATAAAATTCAAGGATATCTTTTGCACGAATTCCTAACCTGGAAGTATAAAAGGGAAAAGTAGGCTCCTCTTCTGCCGCTACACGAATACCCAGTTTTAAATTCTTTTTTACAGATTTTTTATAGGCTGCCAATTCTTCTTTATTATCCAGAACCGGAATCACGTTATTAAATCCTCCGTTGATCAATTGTGCAATGCGCCTGGTATAGCTTTTTTCTTTAAACCCATTGCAAATGATATAAATATCTTTTGTGATCTGCTTTTTTTCGTAGAGCTTTTTTATGATCTCAATATCATATGCATAAGAAGTTTCTAAATGAATATTATGTTCAAGTGCTTCTTCTAAGACAAATGCAAAGTGCGAGCTTTTTGTACAATAGCAATAGAAATATTCACCTTCATATTTGTGCTTTTTAATAGCCTTTGCAAACATTTCTTTTGCCTTATTTATTTGCATACCAATTTTTGGTAAATAAGAAAGCTTGAGAGGAGTACCATATTTATCTATCAATGCTTTCAGGTCTAAACCATTAAACTGGAGATAGCCGTCCTTAACTTCTAAACCTTCCTGGGGAAAATTAAATGTTTGCTGAACAAGATCTGAATAAGAATTGGTCATTTACATGAATGGGTTGTTCTGTGAACTAATTATTACAAAATTATACTTCGATGGTATACAAAAAGAAAGCCGAACACAAAAACGTATCCGGCTTTAATATTAATAAGCTTGTTGATCATTTAACCTGGGCAACAATGGCTTTAAAAGAATCAGGATTATTCATAGCCAGGTCAGCCAAAACCTTTCTGTCTAATCCAATTTCTTTTTTACTTAAAAGGTTCATGAACTGCGAGTAGGTTAAACCTTCCTCACGAACGGCAGCATTGATACGTGCTATCCATAGGCGACGGTATTCTCTTTTTTTAAGCTTACGACCTACATAACTATAGGTCATACCTTTTTCAACTACGTTTTTGGCAACGGTATATACATTTTTACGCTTACCATAAAAGCCTTTGGCTTGTTTTAAAATTTTTTTTCTGCGTGCTTTTGAAGCAACTGCATTAACGGAACGTGGCATAATTGAAAATTAAAGTTTTTAAGAATTAAGGTTTAAGGTACAAGGGTAACATCTTGTGCCTTGTGTCTTGTTACTTGAGTCTTAACAGCCTCATTACAAAATCCATATGTGATTTTGCAACAATACCGTCTTTGCGTAATGCACGTTTACGTTTTTTTGACTTTTTGGTAAGAATGTGTCTTTTGTAAGACTTCTGGTGAGTGATTTTTCCGGTACCAGTCACTTTAAAGCGCTTTTTGGCACTGGAATTAGTTTTAACCTTAGGCATTTTAAATGCAAATTAAATTACACCCTTGAGGCGTCCCGCACCGGCGGGAACTTTGGGAGCCACTTCAGGCAATGTTCCTTAAAAGTTTAAGGAGGCGCAAAGGTAGTAAATAGTAAAGAATTTTAAACAGTCAATTTAATATAATTGTTAATGGCTTGTTGCATTTGTTTTTAAAAGTTGATGATTCAGATTCTTCATTCAATATTGGATCATGTAGTAAAGAAATTTATATTTTCTATTGATAGAAAATTTTAGGAAAGACTTCTAAGGATATATACCTAAATCTATTCGTGTTTTTTTTGTCAGCCTTTGTTTTACCAAATCATAACTCTGTTTAATATAAAATTCCCATTCCTTTTTATGTAATAATGAAGCCTTTGTAACCAGCACCCATTTTGCTCTTGCCATGTAAGGAGCAGGTGAAAACCCTTCTTTTGAAGAAAGTTCTTCAAATTCTTCATCCGGAACTTTGAAGGAACATTTAAATGGCTGATCCAGGGCAGCAACACAAAACATCTTTCCTCCAACAGAAAATACCAGGTCATGATCCCATTTTATATCTTCCGTAACGGCGGGTAGAGATAAACAAATTTTTCGCAATTGTTCTATATCCATTGAGAACAAAGATGGTTTTCTTAAGTTGAGAAATAAAAATTATATTTAGTAGACTATCATTGCTATGAAACCTATTTTAGCAAAACTTATCATTCTGCTTCTTTTTTTATTTCACTTTTTCAATGCTACTTCCCAGGTTATACCCAGCACAAAATACTCCACAAAAAATGGATTAATAGCAGACAGAATTACAGCCATTACACAAGAT
>JACDAZ010000273.1 GCA_013695175.1 Flavisolibacter sp.
GGAGTGAGTTTTGCAACCTGTTCATTATTCTTGCCTTCTTTTAAAAGTTCTTCTTCCACTTCCTCTTCACGTTTCCCATTCATTAAAGCTTCTGTTTGAGCAAAAAAATTGGAAAGTAAAATAGAATGATGATCACCAACTGCATTATGTGTTTGTGCGGGTGCAATAAAATCACATGGAATTAAATTTGTTCCCTGGTGAATCAGCTGGTAAAATGCATGTTGTCCATTAGTACCGGGTTCACCCCACACAACAGGGCCGGTAGCATAAGTTACAGGTTCGCCATTACGATCAACTGATTTTCCATTGCTTTCCATATTTGCCTGTTGCAGGTATGCTGCAAAACGATGGAGGTATTGGTCATAAGGAAGTATAGCTTCTGACTGGCTATTAAAAAAATTAATATACCATAATGATATAAGAGCCATTAATACAGGGACATTTTTTTCAAATGATTCAGTTGAAAAATGTTTATCTATTGTATGTGCTCCTTTCAGCAGGTGCTCAAAATTTTCGTAACCAACAGTGAGAGCTATAGATAAACCAATAGCACTCCATAAGGAGTAGCGTCCGCCTACCCAGTCCCAAAAGGCAAACATGTTTTGTTTGTCTATACCAAATTGTACAACATCCTTTTCATTGGTAGAAAGGGCTATAAAATGTTTTGCGATATGCATTTCATCGCCGGCAGTTTGTAAAAACCATGCTCTTGCAGTGTGAGCATTAGTCATGGTTTCCTGTGTGGTAAAAGTTTTAGAAGCAATTAAAAAAAGCGTTTCCTCAGCATTTATTTTTTTTAAAACTTCAGTTATATGAGAAGCATCAATATTGGAAACAAAATATGTTTGAATACCTTTTTTCCAATATGGCTTTAAAGCCTCCGTAACCATTACAGGACCCAGGTCACTGCCACCTATTCCAATATTTACAATGTATTTAATTTGCTTACCTGAATAACCCTTCCAGGTACCGCCATGCACCTGGTTACAAAATTCTTTCATCTGGTTTTGCACCCGCTTCACATCATCCATTATATCATTACCTGCTGCATATACCGGTTTACCTGAAAAATTACGGAGTGCCACATGAAGAACTGAGCGTTTCTCAGTTTCATTTATTAATTCCCCGTTATACATAGCATCTATAGCACTTTTCAGTTTACACTCTCCTGCCAGTTTTACAAGGTGCTGAACCGTTTGTTTACTAATTATGTTTTTGGAAAAATCAATCAACATATCCGGCAGTTCAAATGAATAAGCAGAAAACCTTTCCTTATCTTTTGCAAAAAGATCACGCAAATGCAATCCTTTCATAACAACTGAATGTTCAACTAAAGCCTGCCAGGATGATGTAGTTGTAGGATCAATTTTTGGAAACATAAACGTCTATAATTTATTAATTACTTCTATCGTTTTGTCAACCATAGCCGGTGAAATGTCAAGGTGCATCACTAAACGAACCTGTGTTGGAGAGATGGCATAACTTAAAATATTATCTTCTTTAAACCTGGCTACAAGTGAAGATGGTGTGTAGGGTTCATTTACACTAAAAATGATAATATTTGTTTCAACAGGCATTACTTCCGTAACAAAATCTTTTTTAATCAGGTTTTCAGCTATTACCAAAGCCCATTCATGATCGGTTGTCAACCTGTCAATATTATGATCTAAAGCATAAATACCTGCAGCAGCAAGATATCCTGCCTGGCGCATGCCACCTCCAAATGCCTTCCTTATTCTTCGTGCTTTTTTTATAAAATTCTTATCTCCCAGTAGTAAACTACCTACAGGACAACCTAAACTTTTGCTTAGGCAAATTGAAATACTATCAAATTCCTTCCCATACTGTTTTGCATCCTGCTTTTTTGCAATCAAAGCATTAAACAACCGGGCCCCATCCAGGTGAAACTTCAGGTCATTTTCCTTACACACCTGCTTTATATTTAAAATTTCATCCATATCATAGCAACTTCCACCACCCCGGTTTGATGTATTTTCCAGGCAAACAAGGCTTGTATGAGCCTTATGAACGTCGTCTGCGTTTATAGAATCTGCTACTTGCTTAGCTGTGATTCTACCCCGGTGGCCTGTTAAAAGTTTTACTGAAGCTGCAGAATTAAAAGCAATGCCTCCTCCTTCATATTGATATATATGGGAGGAAGTATCACAAATAACTTCATCTCCTGGTTGGGTGTGGCATTTAATAGCTATTTGATTGGTCATGGTGCCGGATGGACAAAAAATGGCTGCTTCCATTCCAAACATTTCTGCAGCTTTAGACTCAAGAGAATTGATGGAAGGGTCTTCATTGAATACGTCATCGCCAACAGGAGCTTCAGCCATTGCCTTCAGCATCTCTTTCCCAGGTTTTGTAACAGTATCAGACCTGAAATCAATTATCATATGCCTAGATTTTGTGCAATTTAAAGTAGAGAAACCACTCTTTTACAATTTATTCCACTGGTACTTCTGTTGAACCGTTCATACTGCTTGGCCCTTAAATGTGTAACCGCGATGTCAGTTCAGCGTCTCAATAAGCATATACACAATGCTTTAAGAAAACCGGTCATCATTAATTACGACCGTTTATTTTAAAACATAGTAACTGGTATTACAAAGTACCTACTTTTAACATGTAATTTATAACCTCAAGTACTAAAAATTAAAAGATGAATCCTACATTACCACTGCTGATCGTTATTTTTTCCCTGTTTTCTTTGGTTGCCCAGGCACAAAATAAAGG
>JACDAZ010000274.1 GCA_013695175.1 Flavisolibacter sp.
TGTGGTAATCAGTGACATCTGTGAGCTAAAAAACTTGGACATTTGAATTATATCTCTCACAGATGCACACAAATTAATATACTTTAAGACTTATCTGTGGTAATCAGTGATATCTGTGAGCTAAAAACTTGGACATTTGAATTAAATCTCTCACGGATTAAACAGATGCACACAGATTAATATACTTTAAGACTTATCTGTGGTAATCAGTGACATCTGTGAGCTAAAAACATTATGGAAAAATTTTACAAAGCAAGAGATTATTTAATAGAGCAGGGAATCACAGAACCCCATATTGGTGTTGTATTAGGTACAGGCTTGCACCAATTTATTAAGCATATTGAAGTAAAGAACACAATACCTTATTCTGATATTCCGGGTTTTCCTGTATCCACTGTAGAATTTCATAAAGGCAATTTAATATATGGTAAAATTGCAGGTAAAAATATACTGATCATGCAGGGACGTTTTCATGCATACGAAGGATATACAATGCAGGAAATTGTATTTCCCATAAGAGTTATGAAATTATCAGGAATTAAAAATCTTATCTTATCAAATGCAGCAGGTGGTATTAATTTAAATTTTAAAAAAGGCGACCTGGTTTTAATTGATGATCATATAAATCTATTAGCCGGTAGTCCTTTAAGCGGCAAAAATAATGATGAAATAGGACCCAGATATCCTGATATGAGTGAACCTTATGCTTTAAAATTAAAAGAACTGCTACATGAAAAATCAGTTGAGCTTGATATTGAATTAAAGAGAGGCGTATATGCAGCTGTTCATGGACCTAACCTGGAAACAAAAGCAGAATACCGTTACCTCAGGATTATAGGTGCTGATATGGTTGGTATGTCAACAGTACCTGAAGTAATTGCTGCCAATCATATGCAATTGCCTTGTGCAGCTGTTTCTGTTATAACAGATGAATGCGATCCGGATAATTTAAAACCAGTTAACATAGCAGAAATAATAGAAGTAGCAGGAAAAGCAGATGAAAAATTAAGCAGGCTGTTCATAAAAGTTATTGAGGCATTATGATGCAACAAGATATATTGATCATATTTTACAAAAACCTGGTTCGGGGTAAAGTAAAAACAAGACTTGCTGCTACAATAGGAGTTGATCATGCTTTTGATATTTATAAAGCTATGGTTGAAGAAATACATTTTTTATCTCAAAAAATAAAGATTGATAAGATCATTTATTATTCCGATCATATAACTAAGGATGATATTTGGAATAATGAGTACAAAAAAGGACTTCAACGAGGTGCAGATTTGGGTGAGAAAATGATGAATGCTTTTAAAGATGTATTTGAACTGGGTTATTCAAAAGCAGTTGTAATTGGAACAGATTGTCCTTCCTTAACAGAAGACATCTTAAATGACGCATTTAATAAACTTAATAACAATGATATTGTTATTGGTCCTGCCTTTGATGGTGGCTATTATTTATTAGGTATGAAAATACTTCATACAGGTTTATTTCAAAATATTGAATGGAGCACTTCACAAGTATTGGAACAAACAACACTAAAAATTAAAAGCTATAATCTCAGCTATTCACTTTTACAAGAGTTACATGATATAGATGAAGAAAAAGACCTGGTTCACTTTAAAGTAAATAAAACTTGAAGCCACAGCAACTTATTTTTGTTTACAATGCAAACAGCGATTTGTTCAGCACGATCACTGATTTTGCGAACAAGATTTTATCTCCCTCAACTTATGACTGCCATCATTGTGCATTAAACTATGGAAATTTTTCAGAGAAGAAGGAATGGAAAGCTTTTATTGAAAATTTTCCTGTTAATGCCATCTTTCTTCAATAAAGATGATTTTATTAAACGTTATAAAATTGAAAACACTTTACCGGTAGAATTTATTCAATTGAACGAAAACATTGAGGAGTTTTTATAAAAGAAATAAATTGAAAGCTGTACTTCCATAGGAGAATTAAAAGGTATGATAACAAAAAAAATTAAAGATTATGTTCAGCATCATAATTCCCACATATAATGAAGCTGACCAGATTGCAACAACATTGAGCAACGTTTATGCTGCCAGAGAAGCTCATGTAATAGAAATTATTGTTGTGGATGGCGGTAGTTCAGATGAGACTTTACATATTGCAGATCAACATGGAGCGATAACATTTAGTAGTGAGCGGAAAGGCAGGGCAGCACAAATGAATAAAGGTGCATCAGTGGCAAAGGGTGAAACACTTTATTTTCTACATGCCGATAGCATACCGCCACAGGGATTTATAACTCAAATAAAAAATGCTTTTAATGAAGGAACATCAAGCGGATGTTTTCGTCTGGCATTTGATTATGATCACTGGTTTTTAAAATCAAACAGCTGGTTTACACGTTTTAACGTAAACGCAATTAGGTTTGGAGATCAAAGCTTATTTGTAACCAAAGAAGTATTTGAAAAAAGTGGAGGTTTTAGAGAAGATTTGTTATTGATGGAAGACCAGGAGATCATACATCGTTTAAAAAAACATGGGAAATTTAAAGTTTTGAATGATTTTGTCACAACATCTGCCAGAAAGTATATAGACAATGGAGTGTATAGAATGCAATGGATCTTTTACCGCATCTGGGCTTTATATTATTTAGGTTTTTCGCAGGAAAGATTATTAAAGTTGCATAGAAGATTGATTAGGAAACATAAGTTATAAATTATCATTTTAAATCAGTGACATTTTGAGCTAAAAAAATATTATAAGACCAAATGATAAAAATGCAAAGCTGCACCTGGATAACTTCCTTTCAGAATATTAATTATTTCCGGCTAGATTTAAATAAAGATGCCACATGGCAAACAAAAAAAGTTGAAGGTGAGAAATTAAGAGATGATGATTAATCTTTAAAAATTATATTATGAAAAAACCCCTGGTACATCCATTAAGCATTGACAATCCGGAATTAGAAGATCTGGTAAAATTTTTCAATGAAACACTGGGTTTTTGTCCTAATAGTGTGCTTACTATGCAGCATCGTCCTGCCATTGCCAAAGCATTTATAAATCTAAATATGGCCGTAATGCAAAATGAAGGCAGGGTATCGAGTGTTTTAAAGAGAATGATTGGATATTTATCAAGTTATACTGCAGGATGCAGGTATTGCCAGGCACATACTATACGTGCTGCAGAACGTTACGGAGGCGAACAGGAGAAACTTGACAATATTTGGGAATACAAAACACATCCTGCTTTTGATGATTCTGAAAGAGCAGCTTTCGAATTTGCAATTGCTGCCAGCACCATACCTAATGCTGTTACTCAGGAAATTGCTAATAACCTGCGAAAGCATTGGGACGATGGTGAGATTGTAGAGATACTTGGGGTAATTAGTCTATTTGGCTATTTGAACAGGTGGAATGATTCTATGGCTACACAACTAGAAGTCCCTGCAAAGGAGTCAGGAAAAACTTACCTGGAGAAAATGGGCTGGAATGCAGGAAAACATAATCATGATTAAAATGACAAAAACTATTTTTGATATTTACGGCACACCAATTTTAATTGCACTTTTTATTATTCTATTTCTAATTGAAACCAAATTTCAATTACGAAAAAGAGTTCAAAGCAGGTGGAAAAGAATCATCATCAATTTTATTGTATCCATTCCTGCATTTGTACTGCTTCGTTTGTT
>JACDAZ010000288.1 GCA_013695175.1 Flavisolibacter sp.
GTACAAAGGCGTTTCCATATATGACAGGTCACCCAATACATAAACTTGGGGCCAATCCGGGATTCGGCTGTACCTGTCTACTTTTATCCTGTTGCCTTTGACTGTCAGTTCTTTAACTATACCATCCGGAACATTTCCTTTAATTCCGGCTGCCCATATTACCATTGATGATAAAATGGTTCTTCCATCTGCCAGCATCACATCCTGACCATTATATTCCTTTACAAAATTGTCTGTTAAGACTTTAACACCCAGCCTTTCCAGATATCTTAGTGAATCTTCTGATGATTTTTCACTCATGGCAGACAGTAGTTTCTCACCACCTTCCAATAAAAAAATATTCATTTTAGAAAAATCTAATTCCGGGTAATCTTTTGGCAATACAAACTTTTTTAATTCAGCCAGTGCTCCTGCCAGCTCCACACCAGTTGGTCCGCCACCAACCACTACTACATTCATTAATCTCTGAATAGCTTCTTCATCTTCTGCTACCAGGGCATCTTCAAAATTCTGTATCAACCGGTGCCTAAGCTGTAAAGCTTCCACGGTTGATTTCATAGGAAATGAATTAGTTGCTATTTCCTGGTTACCAAAGAAGTTGGTATCTGCTCCCATGGCCAAGACCAAAATATCATAAGGAATTTCCTCTTTATCAGTAATGATCTTACTCTCTGCCGGCAGTACCTGCTTTAGTTCTGCCATTCTTACCCTTACATTTTTACTGTTATGAAAAGCCTTTCGAAATGGAAAAGAAATATTACTTGCATCGAGTGCTGCAGTAGCTACCTGGTAAAAAAGGGGTTGAAACTGGTGATAGTTGTATTTATCAATCAATAAAACTTCAAAACCTGCTTTATTATTGAGCAATCTTGCTAAACGCAAACCGGCAAAACCGCCACCTACTATTACTACTTTCATATGATCCCTATTATAACAATGATTCTGAACTGAAAGTTGTATATCAGTACAATAATCGAACCTTTAGCGTATGATCTACCTGCTTTAGCAGTTGAACTGCTTTGTTAGACAATTGCTTGTCTACATCTACTACTACATAACCTATATCATCATTCGTTTTTAAATACTGTCCAACAATGTTGATATTATGTTGTGATAATTGTCCATTGATTTGGGATAATACACCGGGTACATTTTCGTGTATATGTAAGATGCGATGCGCACCTTCCTGCGATGGTAATGATAATGGCGGAACAGAATGTGAGCCTAAAGAAATTCCTTTCTCCAGGTATTGTAATAATTTTGAACTTACATCAAGTCCTATATTTTGTTGTGCTTCTTCAGTAGATCCACCTACATGTGGTGTAAGCAATACATTGGGCAATCTTTGTAATGGACTATTAAAAGGATCTCCATTTTTTTCAGGTTCTTCAGGGAAAACATCAACGGCTGCTCCGGCAATATCACCATTTTCTATTGCTCTTGCCAGTGTATTAAGATCAATAACCTCTCCCCTTGCATAATTAATAACAATTGATCCTTTTTTACAATACCTGATGTTGTTTTTATTAATCAGGTTTTTTGTATCAGACGTTTCCGGAACATGAATGGTTATAATATCAGCATTAGATAAAAGATCTTTTAGTGTTCTTGCATCTGCTGCATTGCCAAGTGGCAGTTTTGTTTGTACGTCATAAAACAACACTTTCATTCCAAGAGCCTCAGCCAATACACTTACCTGCGAGCCAATATTCCCATAACCAATAATGCCAATAGTTTTTCCTCTCAATTCATAAGACCCGCTTGAATCTTTTTGCCAGAAACCATTATGTGCAGCTGCATTTTTATCAGGTATTTTTCTGATCAACATTATAGAAGCGCCAATTACCAGTTCAGCTACGGAACGTGTATTGCTATAAGGAGCATTGAATACAGCCACTCCCCTTTGGGTAGCAGATTTTAAATTTACCTGGTTTACGCCAATGCAAAAACAACCAATAGCCTGCAATTTTTTTGCAGCATTCAACACATTTTCTGTGATTTGAGATTTAGACCTGATTCCCAAAATATGGCAATTCCTTACTGCATCTATCAATTCCTCTTCACATAATGCTTTTGCATGTCGTTCAATTTGGGAATAACCTGCTTTTTTAAAATTTGCTACAGCCTGTGCACTAATATTCTCAAGTAGCAGTATGTTAATCTTTTCTTTCGGATAACTTGTTTTGGTATCCATGGTACAAATATGCACAATAATTATACGCTCTAAACAGTATTTAGTAATTTGGAGTTCTTTTTGCAGGAGGAATCCAATATTTTTTAACCTAAGAAGACAAATTTTACTGTTTTGAATAGAAGTTTATTATTCGGCTCACTTGTGTTTTTTCTTTGGAGCTGCCAATCCGGAAAAACTGAAAATGGAATAAAACCACCGCCGCCGGCACCGGTTATTGTTTTATCTGATGAAGAAAAACAAAAGTACCATGACATTTCAGAAGGTTTTTTAGACTCCACTTTATTAAGAGGTAAATTCAACGGCAGCATACTTATTGCCAAAAAAGGTGTACCTGTTTATGAACGTTATATTGGTGTACGTGATTTTAGAGAAAAAGATTCAATAACTGCATCCACAGCATTACAAATAGCATCAACCAGTAAACCATTTACCGCAGCTGCCGTTTTAAAACTGGTAGAAGAAGGAAGACTGGAATTAAATTCTTTGGTTGCAGATATTTTTCCCGGATTTCCATATCAGGAAGTAACAGTAAAAATGTTGCTCAATCATCGCAGTGGTTTGCCAAATTATTTACATTATATGGAGAATGGCGGTTGGGACAGAAAGAAATTAGCAACCAATATGGATGTTTTAACCACACTTATTGAATGGAAACCAAATAGAGCGTACAGACCAGATACAAAATTTAATTATTGCAATACCAATTATGTTTTGCTGGCATTGGTAGTAGAGAAAGTAAGTGGCATGTCATTTCCGCAATACATGAAGCAAAACTTTTTTGAACCATTTGGTATGAATGACACCTATGTGCATACCATAGAAGATTCTTCACGCATTGCTCCATCTTATGATGGCAGAAATAGTTTATGGGCACTTGATTTTAGCGATGGCCCTTATGGCGATAAAAATATTTACTCCACTCCCCGCGATCTTTTAAAGTGGGACCAGGCATGGTATAAAGGCCAGGTTCTTTCACAGGCACTTACCGATTCTACATTTACAGCTTACAGCAATGAACGTCCTTCGCAACATAATTATGGTCTTGGCTGGCGATTGCTTATGCTGCCAAACAATAAAAAAGTTATTTATCATAATGGACGCTGGCATGGATTCAATTCTTCATTTGCAAGGTTAACAGATGAACAGGTTACCATCATAATTCTTGGTAACAGATTCAATACATCTGTATATGCCATTGCACGTAAGTTCTATAATCGCTTTGGCCCTTACGATGGCAAGCCCGGAGAAAGTGAAGAATAGTACATTTGTTTTGTGGAATTATACAATGCTGCTCAAATTAAAAAATGGGATGCTTTTACAATAGAAAATGAGCCTATTTCTTCTATTGATCTTATGGAACGTGCAGCCACCAAATGTGTTGAGTGGCTTTATTCTAATGGTTATAAAAAATCTTCTTTCAAAATTTTCTGCGGCAAAGGAAATAATGGTGGCGATGGATTAGCCATTGCAAGAATTTTGCATAACCTGGATGTAGCTGTAGAAGTTTTTATTTTAGAATTTGGAAAATTGGGTTCCCCAGATTTTCAACTGAATCTTCAGCGATTACATGAATTACCTGTTCCGATTCATTTCCTGCAATCTGCAGATCAGTTTCCTTCTTTAAAAGATGAAGTTGCAATAGATGCATTATATGGTTCCGGATTGAATAAACCTTTAGATGGTTTGAATGCAGAACTTGTAAATTATATAAATAGCAATGCTATTGAAATTGTATCCCTTGATATACCAAGTGGTATTTTTATGGATGCATCCTCAAAACAAAATATTGCTATCCGGGCAAAACATACCCTTACTTTCCAAACTTTTAAACTTGCTTTTTTAGTAGCAGAAAACAGTCCTTTCGTGGGACAGCTTCATATACTGAATATCGGTTTACACAATGATTATATACTGCAAGAACCGGCATCAGCATATACATTAGATGAAAGCTTTATAAAAAGCATTTTTAAAAGCCGTAAACAAAACAAGTTTGCACATAAAGGAACCTTTGGACATTCCCTGTTAATAAGCGGGAGCTATGGAAAAATGGGTGCAGCTATTTTAGCTGCAAAGGCATGTTTAAAAAGTGGGACCGGTTTGTTAACTTGTTTTATTCCGGCTTGTGGATATAACATTATGCAAACTGCTGTGCCGGAAGCGATGGTTATTACAGATGATCATGATAAATTTCTTTCCAATTTACCGGCACATATTGAAACATATTCTGCCATTGGAATTGGTCCCGGAATAGGTACAGCAGTTGAAACACAAAAACTATTTTCATTTTTAGTGAGAAGATCGGATAAACCTGTTGTGATTGATGCAGATGGCTTAAATTGTCTTTCGTTAGACGTTTCACTACTTTCTCAATTACCACCTAATTCTATACTAACTCCTCATCCCAAAGAATTTGACAGGTTATTCGGGAAACATGATTCTGAATTTGATCGTATAAAAACAGCTGAATCAAAAACCAGAGAGCATCATATAATCATTCTATTAAAAGGACATCATACTTTAGTTGCTACCCCAGGGGGTGTCAGTTTTTTTAATACAACCGGAAATGCCGGCCTGGCAAAAGGAGGTAGTGGCGATGTACTGACAGGCATTATCACGGCATTCCTTGCCCAGGGATATGAACCGGCACTTGCTGCAGTTTTGGGAGTTTATATTCATGGTTTATCTGCTGATCTTGCCGCAAAACATATTGCCCTGGAATCCCTTATGCCATCTGATGTTATTGAACATCTTTCCCATGCTTTTAAAACCATAGAAGCTTATTAACATAGTTAAAATAATTTCAGACAACCCACTTTCATTTCCTTTCGTCATTTTTCATGTAATACGATGTTATTTTATCAATAACTTTCACCTATATTTTTCCGATATGAATAAAATATTTTTTTTCTGTTTAATGATATTTTCAATCCATGTTCATGGGCAGCTGAAAGCTGATGATGTAAAAACCTTTACCCTTAAAAATGGAATGAAGTTCCTGGTTGTTGAAGACCATTCAATTCCAAATGCCAATATGTATCTTTTTTACAAAGTTGGTTCGCGAAATGAGCATCCCGGCATCACGGGTCTTTCCCATTTTTTTGAGCATATGATGTTTAATGGTGCAAAAAAATATGGTCCAAAACAATTTGACCAGGTGATGGAATACAATGGCGGTTCCAATAATGCTTATACTACTCCGGATGTAACAGTGTATACCAATTGGTTTCCAACTTCAGCAACAGAAGTAATTTTTGACCTGGAAGCAGACAGGATATCCAGTCTTAGCATAGATTCCCTTATGGTTGAAAGCGAAAGAGGTGTTGTACTTTCTGAAAAAAGCACAGGATTAGAAAATTCTCCCTGGAGATTACTTGGTGAAAATTTGCAGGCTACTGCATTCCAGCAAGGGCCGTATCATTGGCCGGTTTTAGGTTATGATGAAGACATCAAAAACTGGAGCATACAGGATCTTGAATATTATTTCCGTACCTACTATGCGCCCAACATCAAGTGGAGTAGACGAAAAGCCCCATAAAAAGCCCCGATACTTTACGCTGTATCGGGGCTTTTTGTTCTACTCCCTGTTGACCGAAGCCGGTACAACTGTAGGGTGCAAAGTAGCACACGGAATTGAAGCTGCTCAGTGTACGATTAGTACCCTTGAGTGTACGATTAGTACCCTTGCACTATTACTATGTAACTTTTAGCTGTGTTATCTTTCATTGATACCGTTTTGTAATCTCAATGTACCTGCGGTTTTTTATTTTGTCAGTCTTCTGTCTCACTTTTCTTTATTCATAGGCATACCGCTGCTATTACGTCCGTCAACGTTAGAAAAAAAGACTGCGTTTTTATTTACCCAACAGCTTGCTATTCCCGCTGCACTTCTTTTTTACCACCTATGGCAACCACATACATCAGTTCAAGCTTTGCCTTTTTGCAACTGCTGCACAGCATTGCATCCGTGCCAAACTTTTCTATTATTCTTATAGCTGTGCTTACCTGTAGTTGCGCTGCATGTTGTGGCAAGTCCATCTGTGCTAATATCTCATTCACCCGTTGCTTTCGTTTGTAATTGCCGAGGTAACCATAGTGCCGGATCTTGCAAAAACGTGGGGGCAACAAATGCTGTTCATACCTTCTTAAAAATTCTTCTCCCGTTATAGTCATTGGCTTTTTCTTTCCATCATCCGTGTAATCTTTGTATTCAAAGGTTACATTGTTGTCCTTATCAATACGCTTTATACGGTGGTTGCTGATGGCTACTTTGTGCGTATAGCGGCCAAGGTATTCGAGCACTTGTGCAGGGCCTCCCATTGGCTCTTTGAAGTCAACTATCCAGTCCATCGCATACAAGGCTGTGCGCAACGTAAGCCAGTCTGCATGCTGATCTTCTGTCATGGTGATAATGCCTTTGTCTATCTGTTGTTGTAACTGCTTTAGAAAATATGCACGATACACCGGTCGCACTGCTTTTGTTGGAAACAAAAACTTGTGCTTTACTTTCACTGCTTCTTTCCACCGTTTGTTTTTATCGTTACCACCGCCGCTTACAATACAATGAATATGCGGATGGAAGCTTAACTGTTGACCCCAGGTATGTAATACTGCAATAATACCCGGCTGTGCGCCCAGGTAGTTTTCATCATTTGCAAACTTCAACAGTGCATAGGAAGCAGCATCAAACAGCAGCGTGAACATTGCTTTGCGATTGCCCATTACCAAACTGTTTAACTGATGTGGCAGCGTAAAAACTGCATGGTAATATTTTACGGGTAACAGCTCTTTCATACGTGCTTCTATCCACTCTTCTTTTTTGCTGTTACCGCAGCCGGGACAGTGACGGTTACGACAGCTATGGTAAACGTACTGCATGGCACCGCAATTACTATCAGTACAACGATAAGCATGATAACCAAGATGAGCCGTGCGGCATCGTTGTATGCGACTTAATACTGCATGACTGCCTGGTGAAGTCGTCTCTTTCCATTGCGGCATTTGTTGTAGCAGGTGTTGCACGGTGGCCTGGCAACCCGTGGCGTTACTTGCTACCATTTGCCTGCTGGTTATGGAGCTGATCAAGCGGATTTACAATGCGGCTGCAACGGCGCGTTTGCAGGTGCAGGTAGATCATGGTAGTACTGATGTTGCTATGACCCAACAACTCTTTAATGGTGTGCAGGTCGGTGCCGGTATCGAGTAAGTGTGTAGCGAATGAATGCCGAAGGGTGTGAGCGCTAAAACCTTTGTCCTTAAAGCCTGCCTGCTTCATAGCCTGCTCTACATTAAACTCAATGCTGCGAGTGTGCATGCTCTTGCCCTTCTTCGTTCCTTCAAATAAATAAGTGACAGGTCGATGCTTTCGGAAGTAGTCGCGAAGAGTTGTTAGCGCATGAGTTGACAGCAAAGTATAACGGTCTTTATTGCCTTTACCTTGTACTATTTTAATGCGCATATTCTTACTGTCTATGTCAGTAAGTTTAATGTGGCTGCATTCTTCGAGCCGCACGCCACTGCTATAGAATACTTGTAAAATGGCCTGCTGCTTCAGTGTAGATGGAACGCTAAGCAGTTGCCGTACTTCATCAGCCGTCATTACATTGGGAAGTTGAAACTTCTTTTTTGGGTAAAGCTTTGAAGGCAGATCGTAAGGCCGCTTTAGAATTTGTTTGAAGAAGAAAGAAACACTGGAGGCTACCAGCCTACATTTTGAAAACCCGCTGTTGAAAACCTTTTTAATGTAGCAGATGTATTGTTCGATCTGCTCTGCAGTAAGTTTGGAAGGAAGTGTGTCCGGGTAATACTCGAAGATGAAGCGCATCTCACGAACATAGTTGCCAATACTACGAACGGAGTAACCGCCGACAGTCATTACTTGCTGCAGCTTAGCTAATGCAGCTTCGCCTGCAGGTGCTAATTTTTTTTCATAACTTTTTTCATAACATAAAAATTTAGAACCTTAAATTACAAAAAGGATTCCCGGTAATTGTTTCCCGAGGTACGAGGGTTCGGTTCAACAGCAGTTTTGCAATATGGCGGCTGAAGTGCTACATTTAGATTTAAAATCATTTTTGAGCAGCAGTGCAAAAGTGGAGCGATTGAATATGAATACCGCCACATTGCAAAGCTGTTAGAACGTTAGCAGCCACCTTATTTGGACACTTCACTAATTCATAGTATGACTTTTTGGTATACAGCAAAAAACAGTTTCGACCCTTCATATGGAGACGGATCTAGTTGGAAAAAATACATTGAAGGTTCTAAGCTAACACAGTTGAAAGAGGTAGTCAGCCTCGACACAATGTTATGTGAGCTGACCTTTGACCCAGATTATGATAATGAAGAACTTTATAAATACATAATATGTGACCAACATTATGTAACAGACCTATTCAACTCTTTTGATTATGTTTTAAAAAACGTTCAAGACAAATCAGATTTCAATTTGCTTGCGCTTATTAAAGAACCAGACCAAGAGTATAAAAATATTGACCTAAAAGATTTTGAATTTGCAGGTTACGATTTATTGGACAAAGATTACAGTGTAAGTG
>JACDAZ010000295.1 GCA_013695175.1 Flavisolibacter sp.
ATCAGAAAGAGGTTGTAAGAGCTTGAAGGATAATCTTTCCATTTTTATCCATTGTTTTTACATCATAAAGCAGGATCATCTTTATACTTTTTTTTAAAAAAGAAATAAAATGGTACACCACTTAATACAAGTGTTAATCCTATTAAGGACTGATAAGGTTGCGCTGCAACAGTATAGTAAATAAGTGCAGCAGAAAAAATAATTAAAACTACAGGCACCCATGGATACCCAATAACTTTTGTATGTACCGATCCTTTTCTTTTCATTTTTATTAACGCCACAGCTATTAAGCCATAAAATAAAAAGCCGGCAAAAATCACCATATCGGTAAGCATATCAAAACTACCGGATATAACAAGTATACAGCTCCATATCATAGTGTACAGCAATGACATGTATGGTGTTCTGAACCGGGGATGTACATGACTGGCTTTTTTGAAAAAAAAATTTTCCTGCGCCATTCTGTAATAAATGCGTGAATGAGCTAGAATGATACCATTTAAAGCTCCAAACACACTAACCATGATCAATAAGGTGATAAAGGTTCTTCCAAGGGCACCCATCATAGTTTCAGCAACCACTACAGCGCCTATACTATTTTCATCAACAGCTCTTAATTGTTGGAGGGATAATACATGCATGTATGCATAATTAATGAGCACGTATAAAAAAATGGCAATACTCACACCTGATATTATAGCCAGCGGCACATTTTTCTTAGGATTTTTAATCTCTCCTGTAATAAATGAAATTGAAGACCACCCGTCATATGCCCAAAACGCACTCAACATGGCTGCAAAAAGAGCCGGAAAAAAAGCATTATTACCAATATCCAAAGTAGCTGTTTGTATAATAGAACCATTCTCCGGTGCTGAATAAAACAAACCAAGAACTATGATCAACAAAATGCCGAGAATTTTTGCTGAAGTGATAACATTATTAATAATACCTCCTTTTTCAACACCTCTGATATTGATCCATGTAAGAATAATAATAGTGATAATGGCTAATAGTTTAATTCCTGAACTTGCAAAAGGATAAATAAAACCACCTATAGAAACAGAAGCCCAGGACTCAAACGGATTGGGAAGTGGAATAAAAACATTTATAGTTTGCGAAAAAATAAAACCCAGAGCTGCTATGGATGCCGTACCAATAATAGTAAAGTCGGTCCACCCAAATAAAAACGCAAAAAAATTACCAAATGATAATCGCAGGTACTCATAAACCCCACCCGATTCTTCAGTTAATGTTGCAAGACCGGAAAGTGTAAAGGCACCAAACATGGTAATAATGCCTGCTATGATCCATGCACCTATGATCCAGGATTCGCTTAAACCTGACTGGGACATGGGAATAATTTTCTTGAAAACTCCGGAACCAATCATCATACCGGCAACAAGTAAAATACCTGTTGGAAGTCCTAAAGCACGTAATAAAGGAATTTTAGATTCATCTGTAGTTGATTTTGGCATTGGAGTATATACAATCTTTGTGATTTAAAGGTAAGTTTACATTTGAAAATATCATGGATAAAGAATCTCTGATTTTTGAACAACGGTATGAATAATTATACTTTCAATAAAGCAAATAACAAATTGCAAAAAGTAAAACTAAAAGAAAAGGATATTACAAAAGCTTTTCGGTAGAAAAAGGAAGTAAAGAATTGAGTACATCTAAATTGAATTTAGATAAAAAATCGAAGTGTCAACATTATCAGTTTGTATAATTTGCAATAAACTGATTTTGCAACAGTATAGAACAAAAAGCTTGTGCATTTGTATAAGCTTTTTGTTTTAAAGATTTATCTTTCAACTCTTAATTCCATTTAAGCATCACATCAGCAACTGATGGGTGTGCCTGTACAGATAATAATTTAGCCACTTCTGATCTGTCAATTTATTTTTTTCTTGCTTTAATAAAGTCCACATTTTTTTAATGGCTACTGTACCCCCTGCATCATAAATATCTTTACCTGCGTTTTGTAATTTGCATTGATGCCAGCCATAATTTTTTAAATGTTTAGTTGCAATTTCACTTTCTTCAGTACCTACATTTTCAACCATTTGCGAAAAAAAGTTAATGCATTTATATCAGCGGGTTCTTTTTCAGCTATATAATTATGTAATAAAACATTGCAAAATAACTCGCCCATCCATTTCCATATACTGTTATCCAATTGTATAAATACAGATCATATTATTGACATTACATTTTCATCTTTTATTTGAAAAATTATGGCAAATAAAGAAAATAAAGGTGGTGTATTAACTAATGATCAAATTGAGCAGGATCTGAAAGTAGGAGGGAAGGATCATCAACAGGAGCATTACCATGGTACAAAGGATCTAGGGTTAATAAGCCACAAAATTTACATTTAAGCAAGCAAACGAAGGAGCAGGATAAAGAAGATGATAAGAATAGAATATAACTGAACCTCTTCTTTAATAAGGTTTAGGCACGACTTTAGTTTTATATAGCATACGTCCGGCATCACTTATAAACACACGAAAATGAGAAGTATGATATTGATGGGGTGTTTGTG
>JACDAZ010000303.1 GCA_013695175.1 Flavisolibacter sp.
TTTCCTGAAATACGAAGTCCGAGGTTAATCTTGCAATTAGGAAAAGATATCATAATGAGTGAAACTTACAATCAGTAAAGGACATTGGGAAAAAGGAAAATTTATTTTTTCCTGGTATTTATCTCATCTCTTATAGCAATGGCTCTTATGTAATCCTCCTGCTCCAGCACTTCATTTAAAAGTGTATTTAACTCTTCTAATGACATGGATTTCAAATCATCTTTACTGCCTGTGGTTGTAACAGTATGTTCCTCTTCCTCACCTGTAGCTGATTTTTTTTTCTTAGTGGCACCTGCATCTTCCATCATGATACCTGCACTTTCAAGTATGTGTTCGTAAGTAAAAATGGTACAACCAAAACGTACTGCCAGTGCAAGTGCATCAGAAGTGCGGCTATCAATTTCTATAGTATCGTTATCTGATGAGCAAACCAATTTAGAAAAAAATATTCCTTCCTGGAGGTCTGAAATAATTATTTCGTGAAGATCAATATTAAAAGCTGTCATGAAATTTTTCATCAGGTCATGGGTGAGGGGGCGGCTGGGTTGCATTTTTTCCAAAGCCACTGCTATGGCCTGTGCTTCAAAACCTCCAATTACTATGGGTAATCTTCGTAAACCATTTACCTCGCCTAATACAACTGCATAAGAATGTGTTTGAGTAATACTATGCGATAGCGCCACAATTTCCAATTCTATTTTCTTCATAACCTTTTAAAAATCTAAAGCTTGGCTATTTACAAACCTAATGATTTTAGGTCAATTTAATGACCCGGCATTAACCATAATTATGATCAACTAATACCTTTTATTTTTTTTACTGCATCAATTATTTTTGGAACTACCTCAAATGCATCGCCTACTATACCATAATCTGCAGCTTTAAAAAAAGGCGCTTCAGCATCTTTATTTACTACTACTATTACTTTACTGCGGTTTACCCCGGCAAGATGTTGAATGGCTCCACTTATTCCAATAGCTATATATAAGTTTGGTGCAATGGCAATTCCTGTTTGCCCAACGTGTTCGTTGTGAGGACGCCAGTTAGCATCTGCAACCGGTCTGCTGCAAGCCAAAGCTGCTCCAAGTAAGTCAGCTAATTCTTCAACCATTTTCCAGTTTTCAGGACCCTTTAATCCACGGCCGGCACTCACTACCACATCGGCTTCCGTTAAGGCCACTTTACCACTCGTTTTTGTAGAACCTGTCACTTTTATTTTGGGAGCATCTACTGTTGCTTCGAAAGGAACTATTTCTGTCGCTCCATCTCCTTCTGTAATGGAGAAAGAATTAGGATTTAAAGCAATTATTTTTATATCAGAAGTTACAGAAACCTGGGCAAAAGCTTTTCCAGAAAATACATTCTTACGAACAGTGAAACCATTTGAAGTATCAGGTAAGGCAACAGCACCTGAAACTAAACCGGCTTGTAAACGTACTGCCAAACGTGGAGCAATAGCTTTTCCTGTACTGTTGTTTGAAAACACAATTACCTGGGATCCAGCTTTTTGAACAACCTGTTCTAATATTTTAGTGTAAACCTGTGAATCAATTGCCTGAAGGTTATCATGTTGTAGCTGGTAAAGTTTTTTGATTCCTTGTTTTCCTAATGAATCTATGTCAGCAGGATTTCCCAGTACTACAGCTTCGGCTGTGCCACCTGTTTGTTCGGCTATTTTAGCACCGTAACTTGCCGCTTCCAAAGAGGCTTTCTTTATATGTCCGTCAACATGATCTATAAAAACTAATACTTGCATGTATTCTTAGTTAATTCGTTAATTAGTTAAATTGTTTTTTCTTCCTACTTCCTCCTCTAACTTTTATATAATCCTGGCCTCTTCATGCAGAAGTCTAACCAGTTCTTCAACATTATCGGGAGAAACCAGTTTTACACCCGCTTTTGCCGGCGGTAAACCAAATTCCACTGCCTTAGCAAGAGGTTCAACCTGTACAGGTTCAACAACTTTTAACGGTTTGGACCGGGCGGCCATAATACCTCTCATATTAGGGATCCGGGCTTCTGCCATTCCTTTTTGTGCACTAATAACTATAGGTAATGAAACTTCAACTGTTTCCTCACCGCCTTCAATCTCACGTTTTACCGTGGCTGTTGTACCATCAATCTGCAGGTTTGTGGCAAGAGCTACATAAGGGATATCCAGCATTTCGGCCAACATACCACCTACAGAGCCATTGTTATAATCTATAGTTTCTTTACCTGTTAATATAAGGTCATAACCACCTTGTTTTGCAACTTCAGCCAATTGAGTGGCTACTGTAAAGGGATCTGTAGGAGTGACATTGATACGGATAGCTTCATCACCACCAAGTGCCAAAGCTTTCCTGATAATAGGTTCTGCATCTGTACCACCCACATTTACCAGGTGAATAACAGAAGATGCATCTTTTTCCTTTAATTCAATTGCTCTGACAAGAGCATACCATTCGTCGTATGGATTTAGTATCCATTGCACACCGGCTTCTGCAAATTTCGTGTTGTTATCTGTGAAGGCTATTTTTGCCGTTGTATCAGGTGTTTTGCTTATACAAACCAGGATCTTCATATTTATCTGATTAAGAGTAAAAATTTTAGTTGCTTATGCAACTAAAAGCTGCAAATATAAGGCGCAAAGATAGCCAAACTGAAAAACCGATGGATAGAATTGAACGTTTAAAAGAATTTTTGGCGACCAGTCCGCATGACAGCTTTTTAAAACATGCACTTGCTTTGGAATATGTAAAGCAGGGCGATGTAGAAGCTGCCAAAGAGTGCTTTGAAGATTTACTCCGTGAAAATGAAAACTATATTGGCTCCTATTATCATCTTGCAAAATTGCACGAACAATGCAATGCAAAAGATGATGCTATTGCTGTTTATATAAAAGGAATGGAAAAAGCAAAACAAGCCGGTGATGATCATGCCTACCGTGAACTGCAGGCTGCTTATGAAGATCTGACATTCTGATACCACTTAGTAAAGTACTTCTTCCAATTTTAGATAACTTCTTACACAACTATATCTTTACTTATAATGCAAACAGAATTGCTTGATATTTTTTTAGAAGAAGTTCAAATTCATGGTAAGTCACCAACGTCAACTTATTTACTGGCAGTTAGCGGTGGTGTAGATTCAGTGGTGTTGACAGAATTAGCCAAACAAGCCAATTTAAACTTCTCTATCGCTCATTGCAATTTTAATTTAAGAGGAGAGGAGAGTAAAAGAGATGAAGGTTTTGTACAACAACTGGCTGAAAAATATAATATTCCTTCTCATATTAAGCAATTCGATACTAACTCATTTGCAATAGAAAATAAGTTATCCATACAGGAAGCTGCAAGAAAATTAAGGTATGACTGGTTTGATGAATTGAGGAAAGAAAATAATTTTTCACACATTATTCTTGCTCATCATGCCGATGACAACATTGAAACGGTTTTAATGAATTTTTTTAGAGGCACCGGTTTAAATGGATTAACAGGCATGGCTGCTTATTATGACAGTAAAAAAATAATGCGACCATTGATAAGCGTTAGAAGAAAAGAAATTGAGGAATTTGCTCAAAAACATAATTTACCCTGGGTTGAGGATTCTTCCAATGCAGAAGCAAAATATACAAGGAACTATTTCAGGAATGAATTAATTCCTGCTTTGAAGCGTATCTATCCACAGGTAGAAGAAAATATTTTAGATACAATTGAAAGGCTTAAAATAACTTCTCTTTTACATGATCAGCTGGCAGATCAGCTAAAGAAAAAATTAAATAAAGGAACCCCGCCCGAAGCTCGTTTTTCTGTAAAGGAACTTATGAAATATAAGAATACCTCTTTACTTTATGATATTCTAAAAGACTTTGGTTTTACAGAAAAACAAGTACCGGAATTAATGAAGTTGGCTCAAAGTGAAACCGGAAAATTTTTAACTAATAATGATTATATTTTATTAAGAGACAGAGCATGGTTTGTCTTTTCACCTAAACAACAGGCGGCTAAAACCATTGTTATTCTAAAAGAAGATAAAACAATTTCTTTTACCGGAGGTGTTTTAAAAATTGAATTGATTCAAAAAGAAAAAACATCTATTTCCAAATCGCCTGACAATGCTCAACTGGATGCAAGTGAAATTGAGTTTCCGTTAATATTAAGAAGGTGGCGGGAAGGTGATTATTTTTATCCACTTGGCATGAGAAAGAAAAAAAAGATTGCCCGTTTTTTTATTGATCAGAAATTATCAAAACTACAAAAAGAAAAAACATGGGTACTTGAATCACACAAGAGAATTATTTGGGTTGTTGGATATAGAATTGATGACCGGTTTAAATTAACAGCCAATTCAGGGGAAGTACTTCAACTAACTATATCCATCCCCTGATCTGCATATATTGTTTAATGCGTTCAAATCCATTTCCTACAGCATCATAGCCAATAGCTCTCCCTGCAACTATAATAAAAATTAAACCATAAACAGCTCCCCAGATATGTGCGGAGTGATTGATGTTACTGCCACCTTTTCTATCCATCATGGCTGATATTAATAAATATAGTGGTGCAAATATGAAACCCGGTATAGGTATAGGAATAAAAAATATGAAAACTTCTGTTTCAGGTGCAATCATTAATCCGGCAAAAATTACAGCACTTACAGCACCTGAAGCTCCCAGGCTGCGGTAGTTATGATTGTTCTTGTTTTTAAAATAAGTAGGTAATAGCGAAACAAATAAAGCAGATAAATATAATATTATATAAAGCCAGGTTCCTGATTCTCCAAAAATATCAACCAATGAACTTTCTACATAACGTCCAAAAAAATACAAAGACAACATGTTGAAAATAAGATGTCCATAATCAGCATGTATAAAACCGCAGGTTATAAAACGGTACCACTGGTTATCATTGGTAACAGCAGGAGGATAGAAAATGAATTTTTCAATTACATTTTGGTTACTAAAGCCACTGATAGAAATTATTGCCGTTATTATGATAATAATTAAGGTGATAGACATTTCCATACTTCTTCAAATATTTTGGGGTAAAGATAATAGCAAATGGTAGGTAGCGTGGTTAATCATTTATGATGATACTTCTCGTTTCTTATAATAGTACATGCCCTGTAGATTTGTTCAGCAAGTATCAATCTTACCAACTGGTGCGGAAATGTCAACTGTGAAAACGACCATTTAAATTTTGCTTTTTGCAGAATAGTTTCATCCAAACCAAAAGCACCTCCTATTAGAAAAACAATATTTTTTATGCTTGCATTGCTTTTTTGTTGCAGAAACAAAGCAACACCTTCCGATGTTAATTGCTTTCCATTCTCATCAAGACAGACCAGAAAATCATCCTGCTTCAGCCATTGCAAAATTGTTTCGGCTTCCCTCTTCTTCAGATCCATTTCTGAAAGCATACCTGAATTTTTTGGAACAGGTATAATGTGCCACTCTACCGGGTAATACTTACTAATGCGTTTGGTGAATTCTTCCACCCCCTGCTTTACATATGCTTCGTGTTGTTTTCCAATAGCCAAAAACGATAATTTCATAAGCTGTTCTTGTGCCAAGTCTGGCATAGTTAATGAATAAACTTAGTAAACTCTAAAACATGAGGTTATATTTCTATTTACTGGCTGCTCTGGTAGTATTTGTTTTTGCACAATGTAATACCATCAAAAGTATTCCCACAAATACCAGTGGAGGATTATTTTCATTAAACGGTAACTGGCAATTAATAACCAGTTCTGAAAATCGTGCTATGGAAGGAACGATTGTTACTGTAGTTCCGGGGGTAGATAATGCTACTGTGCGTACTTTAAACAACAATACTTATTGTGTAAGGGAAAGGGATGTTCTCTGGAGATCTATTAAACCAATGGAAAGTGGAACCTTTACCATTGACAATCTTATAAACGCATGCCAGGGTAATGTTATTTATAGACCTGCTACCTTAACTGTACTTACAAATGATGAAGTACGTGTAACAGGAACAAATACGTACAGTACAGAATTAATCCAAACATGGAGGAGGGTGGCCAGTCCACAATAAATCAGGTTTTAGTTAGTACAGCTTTTGCATAAAAGAAATAAATCTTTTTTCTCAAAAAATGACCACACGACTATTCAGAATTTTATATGTAATTGTTTTAAGCACACCATTAATTAGTTTATCACAAACTATTACACCCGGTGCAGATTCAGTTCATATATCCACCAGCATCAAATACAGTGACCCTTCATTTTTTAAAAAAATCATTTTAGGTAAAAATTACAGGCAAGAGTGGGAAACACCCGTTACACTGCCTGTTTTTTATATAAAAAATTTCGATTTTAAAATTCTTGAATTGGGTGGCGGGCAACAAACCAAGTCTTTGCGCATGGAAGATAAAAGAGGAAGAGAATGGGTGTTGAGAACCATAGATAAAGATGTGCAAAAAGCACTGCCGCTATTTTTACGAAATACTTTAGCCAAAAAAGTGGTGCAGGATATGGTTTCTGCAGCGCATCCTTATTCACCACTTATCATTCCTCCACTGGCAAAAGTTATGGGTATAATTGTACCAGAACCCACTTTTTATTATGTGCCCGATGATCCGGCATTTGGAGAACACAAAGATGTATTTGCTCACCAGGTTGTAATGCTGGAACAACGTGAACCAACACCCGATAATTCAGATACAAAAAGTACAGCCTCTGTAGTAGAAAAATTATTTGAAGAAAATGATCATCTTGTAATTCAGCAGGCTGTGCTTAAAGCAAGATTATTAGATATGCTTATTGCTGATTGGGACAGGCATGCAGATCAATGGCGATGGGGTAAATTTGAAACAGGAGGGATGGATTATTATTATGCTATTCCCAGAGACCGTGACCAGGCCTTTTTTCAGTCAAAAGGTTTATTGGTAAAAATTGCCCGTCTAATTGCTTTACGTCACATGGTTGGTTTTAGAGATGATATGAAGAAAATGAAACAATTAAATTTTAAATCTTGGCAATTCGATAGAATTTTTCTTAATCAGCTTGACAGAAATAAATGGGACAGTACTATAAAATTGTCACAAGCTCAACTTACGGATGAAGTAATTGAAAATGCAGTTAAAAAACTACCACCGGTAATATATGCTATCAACGGACAGAAAATAACATCAAAACTAAAGAGCAGGCGTAACGACATGCACAGAGGTATTATGAATTATTATGAATTTTTAGCTGTAGACCCTGAAGTTACAGGAACAGATGATGCTGAGATTTTCCGGATAAAAAGTGAAGGAAATCTTTTAACCATCACTGTTTTTGATAAAAAAGATGGGGTAGAAGGAAGACGGTTTTATAAAAGATCATTTGATCCGGACGACACAAAAATAATAACTGTATCAGGGCTGGGAGGAAAAGACGTATTTATTGTAGAAGAAGGAACATCTTCTACCATCAGGTTAAAATTTTATGGTGGTGAAGGAGATGATACCTACGATATAAAGGGCAATGTTAGAAACAAAATTTATGATAGTAAAGAAGAAGACAACCAGGTAATAAATAAAAAAAGGTCCAGGATTAAAATTAAATAATTTCTTCAGAAAAGTTGCCATTATCTTTGATGTGGATAAATTTTAAAGTTCTCATAGTCAGCTAATTAATATGAGTTTCTTAAATTAAAACTTTCAATTGGCATACAGTTTTTAACTGCTATTATATGAGCCATCAAAGCCCGCGAAAAAAAACAAAAACCAATACGGAGAAAAGAAAAATTGCAGCTTCAGAAAAGAAATTAAAAGCATATCCTGTCAAAAGATCACCAACCAAAAACAGATCTGTTCATGATGATGTAACTATTGATCTTAAGCAGGAAAAAAACTATACATCAACTCTTTCATTAATAAAAAGAGAATTCAAAAAACAACCGGAAACACCCATGCCGGAAGATATTAAACCAATGTTAGCCACATCTTCCGACACAGCATTTAATGACAGCGGTTGGCAGTTTGAAATTAAATGGGATGGATACAGGTCATTAGCCTATATCAATAACGGGAAGGTGCAACTGCGGTCCCGCAATAATTTATCATTTACCCAAAAGTACCATCCCATTACCAATGAATTACAAAAATGGGGTATAAACGCTGTTTTGGATGGGGAAATAGCTGTGTTAAATGAAGAAGGAAAATCTGATTTTAATGCAATGCAATACTGGAATACCAAAACAGAAGGGGAATTGCTGTATTATGTTTTTGATTTGCTTTGGTTGGATGGTATTGACCTGAGGGAAAAACCTTTATTTGTAAGAAGAAGTTTATTAAAGAAAATTCTTCCTGAGAAAGGCATTATCAGGTTTAGTGATGATATTGAAGAATGGGGATCAGAATTTTTTAAAATTGCACAGCAAAATAATTTAGAAGGCATCATTGCTAAAAAAAAAGATTCTGTTTATGACGCAGGCATGCGTACAAAGGACTGGCTTAAAATAAAAGCTGAACAAAGACATGAAGCGGTCATTTGCGGCTATACCAAAAAGAAAGATACCGATCGTGTATTTAGTTCTTTAATACTGGGTGTAAATGAAGGGGATAAATTTACTTTTATAGGTCAGGTTGGAACGGGGTTTACACAAAAGTTACAGGCAGAATTGCTGAAAAAAATGCGGCCACTCACTACCGCAACATGCCCGTTTACTTCTGATCCGCCAATAGCAGATCCTGTGGTTTGGCTTCGTCCGCACCTGGTATGCGAAGTAAAATATACCGAGCTTACAAAAGAAGGTGTAATGCGTCATGCCTCTTTCCAGGGATTAAGAGAAGATAAAACAATACTTGATTTAAATGATGAACGTGGAGTTGATATATCTCCTACACCTACTGGCAATGAACGTGTTTTATTTACCAAAGAAGAAGAAAAAAAACTGGTAGAAGTAGAAGGTCAAACTTTAAAACTCACAAACCTCAAAAAGATATTTTGGGTCAAAGAAAAATACACAAAAGGAGATTTATTAAATTATTATTACCAGGTTGCTCCTTACATGCTGCCTTATATGAAAGACAGACCACAGTCGCTTCATCGTTTTCCCAATGGAAGTGAGTCGGAAAGTTTTTACCAAAAAAATATGGCGGGGAAAATTGATAGTTGGCTAAAGACCTTTAGGAGGATAAGCGAATCCAGTAATCAACCAAAGCATTTTTTAGTTTGTGCTGATGAGGCAACACTTATTTACATGGCTAACCTGGGTTGTATAGAAATGAATCCATGGCACAGCACAGTTCAATTTCCCGATAACCCTACCTGGAGTGTTGTAGATCTTGATCCTGCAGCAATTTCTTTTGAAAAAGTAATTGAAACTGCATTGATGGTAAAACAGGTTTTAGATGCACTTGGTGTTGATTCATTTCCAAAAACTTCAGGTTCAACCGGTATACATATTTATATTCCTTTTGGAGAGCGTTATACCTATGAACAATCCAAACAATTTGCTGAATTGATAGCCATACTGGTACATCAGCAATTACCTGATTTTACAAGTATTGAAAGAAATCCTCTTAAGAGAAAGGATAAAATTTATATTGACTACCTGCAAAACAGGCCTATACAAACTATAAGCGCACCCTATTCAGTGCGTCCAAAGCCGGGTGCTACTGTTTCAGCTCCCCTTGACTGGAGTGAAGTGAAGCCGGGATTACAAATGAAGCAGTTTACCATGAAAAATATGATGCAGCGCATTCAAGCAGAAGGTGACCTGTTTACCGGAGTATTAGGAAAACCGGTAGATCTTCAGAAGATAATGCATAACCTGGCTGCCTTAACTTAAGCAAAAATCTGGTTCAGCATGAAAAGTAAAAGAATGACTGCAAAAAGTTTTACGATGCTTTTAATGGATTGAGTAGTAAAAAGGCTGTTCATTGGATTGGTTTATGGGGCGCAATTTGCAAATAATTTTTGTTTTTTTTATCCACTATTAGTTAGAATACTGTTGTTTATCGTTCACTTGACAAAATTCTATGTTGTAATATAGAAGGATATGTATTATATCATTGCTATGTCCTTTCATTCTTAAAGAAGTTGAATAGAAAATTACGATTCAGTTGCCTTTGTTATAAGTGCAATAAAAGCTATAATGATGGCTGAGGTAAATAAAACAAGCACCATCACACGAAATTTTTGTGATCGATCTTTTGTTGCTGTGAAATTGTCCAGCCTGGAATAAAATTTTCTTTTTTTCATAAGGGCTTAAAAACGACATAAAAGAAAATTTTGTG
>JACDAZ010000323.1 GCA_013695175.1 Flavisolibacter sp.
CTACATTATCGTGCAATAATTGTTTTACAGACTCACGGCCCTGACCTAACTTGTCTGAATTGTAACTGAACCAACTACCACTTTTTTGAACGATCCCCATTTCAACTCCGGAATCTAAAATTTCACCAACCTTAGAAATGCCTTCTCCGAAAATGATATCGAATTCAGCATGACGGAAAGGAGGTGCCACTTTGTTTTTTACAACCTTTACTTTAACCCTGTTTCCAACTGCTTCTTCGCCATCTTTAATCTGGCTCATTCTGCGAATATCCAATCTTACAGAAGCATAAAATTTT
Organism: Flavisolibacter sp.; assembly: GCA_013695175.1. Lineage (GTDB taxonomy): Bacteria > Bacteroidota > Bacteroidia > Chitinophagales > Chitinophagaceae > Flavisolibacter. Next base: position 297 of record JACDAZ010000323.1, read on the forward strand.
AAAGCGTTTCCACCAGTTGTTGTTTCGGGGTTACCGAACATAACACCAATCTTTTCACGAAGCTGGTTTATAAAAATGCAGATGGTATTTGTTTTTGAAATTGTTGCTGTGAGTTTTCTTAAAGCCTGCGACATTAACCTTGCCTGCAAACCCATTTTGCTGTCTCCCATTTCACCTTCCAATTCACCTTTTGGTACAAGAGCCGCTACAGAATCAATAACCACTACATCCAATGCTCCTGATAAAATCAGGCGATCAGCAATTTCAAGTGCCTGCTCACCATAGTCAGGCTGAGAGATCAGCAGGTTGTCAATATCTACACCAAGCTTTTGAGCATAAGCACTATCGAAAGCATGTTCTGCATCAATTATGGCACACATGCCTCCTTTTTTTTGCGCTTCGGCAATTACATGAATAGCAATAGTTGTTTTACCGGAACTCTCAGGTCCGTAAATTTCTACAACACGGCCCTTGGGTAATCCACCTATACCCAGTGCAGCGTCTAATCCAATAGACCCGGTGGAAATAACTTCCATAAGGTACTCGCCTCTCTCGTTCATCATCATTACACTTCCCTTACCAAAATCTTTATCGATTTTATCCATAGTAAGTTTTAGCGCCTTTAATTTTTCAGTATTTGACATATTTAAGTATTTAAAAAAGTAGAAGAAATGACGGTTCGAATATAGTTTTTAACAGCGGTCATTTCATTAAAAATTATCAACAGGTAAAACTAATATATTTAGCAAACAATTGCAAAAAAATTTAGGTTTATAAATAGAATATCTAAATCACATTGCCCATTGAAATCCTAAACCACAAATTTGTTAAAGAAAGTTTTCAAATGTCCCGGCACTATCACCCTTCTCGGAACTTGATTATATTTGAAATCTCAAATTAAATTCATGAAAAAGCTACTTCTTTTCTCTGTTCTTTTTATTGCCATTACTGCAAATGCACAGGATACTGATGCCATTAAGCCTGCCGCCAAAGGTGTAGTTTATGGAACTACTGTAATAGAATCAGATGATGTTATCCCTGTTTCTGACCTGGAATCAAAGATGACCAACGGAGGTTATCAGGGTAAGGTGAGTGGTAAGGTAACCGAAGTTTGTAAAACGATGGGGTGCTGGATTAAAATTGAAAAAGCTGATGGTACGGCATTGATGGTTAAATCAAAAGAGCATGGATTTTTTATGCCCCAGGATCTTGTGGGAAGAAATGTGGTAATTGAAGGAACAGCAAGTGTAAAAGAAGTTTCAGAAGACAAACGCAAACATTTTGCTGAAGATGCAGGAAAGTCCAAAGAAGAAATAAAAAAAATTAAAGGCTCAGTAAAAGAAGTTCAATTTGTAGCAAGTGGCGTTAAAGTAGTTGACTAAAAAACTTTTTTTAATATTGATCCCGCGATTGCGGGATTTTTTTTGCCATCAGGCGAATGATTTTTTTAATCAAAGCTTTTATTCTTAGCTGCCACACCTTCATTCAGTAATTTTATTAAACAAACTTGCTCATATGAAATCATATTTCCTTTTACTAATAGCATATCTATTTATAAGTTCATGTGGTACCAGAACTTCTAATAATGCACCACCAGAACATAATAATTATGTTACTCAAAGATTAGCGGCTTATGCCCCGGTTCAATTAACAGCTAATCTTTCATCGCTTACTCAAAATGAAAGACGCATGTTGCCTCTCCTGATTCAGGCTTCCCAAATCATGGATAGTTTGTATTGGCTGCAAGCTTTTGGCAACAGCGAAAGTTTATTATCGCAGGTGCGTGATGATAATACCAGGCGGTTTATAGAAATAAATTATGGGCCATGGGACAGGCTGAATAATGACACCCCTTTTATAGAAGGCGTGGGTCCAAAACCTTTAGGTGCTTCTTTTTATCCTGCTGATATTACCAAAGAAGAATTGGAGAAGTCAAATGTGAATGATAAAATGGGTCAATACTCCATTATCCGAAGAGATGCGGGAGGTAATTTAATTTCTATTCCATACCATGTTGCCTATAAAGAACCACTTGAAAGAGCTTCGCAATTATTGAAGCAGGCAGCCGGTTTAGCTGAAGATACAGGTTTGAAAAATTATTTGAATTTAAGAGGTGATGCCCTGACTACAAGCAATTATACGGCAAGCGATATTGCCTGGATGGACATGAAAAACAACACTATTGATGTTATCATTGGACCTATTGAAAATTATGAAGACCGGCTTTATAATGCACGCAATGCATTTACATCTTATGTTCTGATTAAGGATAAAGAGTGGAGTCAAAGGTTGGCAAAATATGTAGCTATGTTACCACAGCTTCAGGAAGGTTTACCGGTTGATGCAAAATATAAAAGTGAAAAACCGGGTGTTGAATCTGAGTTGAATGCATATGATGTAATTTATTATGCAGGGCAGTCCAATGCGGGATCAAAAACTATTGCTGTAAATCTGCCAAATGATGAAGAATTACAAAAAACAAAAGGCACAAGACGATCACAGTTAAAAAATGCTATGCAGGCAAAATTTGATAAAATCCTGATTCACATAGCACAAGAATTAATCGACCCTTCACAATTACAAAATATAACTTTTGATGCTTTTTTTTCTAATGTAATGTTTCATGAAGTGGCACATGGTTTAGGTATAAAAACAACTATAAACGGAAAGGGTACAGTAAGAGCTGCATTACAGGAACAAGGTTCTGCCCTTGAAGAAGGTAAAGCAGATATTTTAGGTTTATATATGGTAACCAAATTAGTTGAAGGAGGTGAATTGCAGGGAAAGCTGGAAGATTTTTATACCACCTATATGGCGGGCATATTAAGATCAGTGCGCTTTGGCGCTTCATCTGCTCATGGAAAAGCAAATATGGTAAACTTTAATTTTTTTGCTGAAAAAGGTGCATTTGAAAGAACAACAAAAGGACACTACAAAGTAAACTTTGATAAATTCAGAATAGCCATGAATGAACTTTCTGCACTTATACTAAAATTACAGGGTGAAGGAGATAAAGCCGGAGTTGAAGCACTAATGAAAGAAAAAGGTGTCATTCAGCCGCAGTTAAAGGCAGACCTGAATCGTTTACAAGAAAAGGGGATTCCTGTAGATATTAAATTTGAACAAGGTATTAAAATATTAAACCTTTAAAAAAGCGGGTAATATAAAAGCAATAAGTATTTTTATAAAGCCATAGCAGCATCCATATAATTTTCTTTGTATAAGTGAATTATAATGCTTAAATTACCCCTGCTTGCACAAAACTAAATTTTATGAGTCTCACAGTTAAAGGTTCTTCAACCACAGAAAAAGCACTTTTTGATAAAAACTTAATTAAAAAAGGTGCTGCCATTATAAGAGCAATAAAACATCCTTTCAGACAGGAACTTCTTGCTTTTATCAAAAAAGAAGGTCGTATTAATGTATCACGAATTTACAACCAGTTAAACCTTGAACAATCTGTAGCCTCGCAACATCTTGGCATTTTAAGAAGAGCGGGTTTTGTAAAAGCTGAACGCCAGGGTAAAATCATTTATTACACAGTCATTCAAGACAGGATCAGGGAATTGGACGGTCTAATAAAAACACTTGTTCAGGAAGATTAATCAACTAAAAATATTGGCCTTCAACTACAAGAACTAAAAGTTTCCTGACTGACAGAACTACACCTTTTAAAAAATATGAAAATTATTATTACAGTTTTACTGAGCTTTTTATACTTAAATTCTTTTGCTGCTTCCGTACCCCCTACGATAGACCCGGCACCGGCTGTTTCTAAAACGATAATTGATCAATGGCCATCTTCTAAAGTAAGTGAAGGTAAAAAACTTAATTTTTTTCAAAAACTTCAAGTAAAGTTTGTTCAAAAAAAACTGGCAAAAAGATTCAATGAAGAAGGAAAATCTAATACACAAACTTTAAGTACACTTGCTTTAATATTTGGAAGTATAGCGCTTGTTGCCATTTTTACTCCGGCATCTATTTTAGCCCTCCTGATGGCACCGGCTGCTCTTGTTTTAGGAATAATAGCAACGGGCAGAAAAGACCATACAAAAAGTTCAAGAACACAAGCTTTGTTAGGATTGATTTTTGGAGCCACCACCATTGCTATTGCACTTATGGCCATCCTGCTTTTCGTTGCATTTTGGGGTTGATTTGATAATCCTGTGCCCTTTCATACAACTTATTCTTTAGGCACAGATTTAGCATTCTTACTACATACTATTTATCTGCAATTACCCTAATTGAAAATTTTAAAGCCATATAACCTGTGCTTTAGCCTAAAAGAAGTGATATGAAAAAGGTTTTCCTTCTGCTCCGTGATAATAACCAATTGGGACCTTTTACAATTGATGAATTATTGCAACATAAATTGACTACAGATGATTTAATTTGGGTAGAGGGCTATAGCCTTGCCTGGTCACATCCTTCAGAATTAGATTTGTTAAAATTATCTGTAGCAGAAACTACTTTTAATTCGGATAGGAAACCCACATTACCTCCTGATTATAAAACATTAGAAAATAAAAAAAATCACAATGAAAATTCTGATGTTTTAAAGAATAAAAAAAAGAGGAAATGGGCTGATGAGGACATCGAAGGAAGAGCAGAAGAAATCAGGAGAAGGACATTGGAATATGTTTCAAAACATCATAACCATGCAACATCACCTCTTATCACCGATGATCATATCAGATCTTATGTAAAAAATCCGGATATAGATTTTGTAGTTCATAAAAGATCAAAAGGCTTATCTCCAAATTTTATTGGCGCTGCCTTAGTTGCCCTGATGTTATTAGCAGGCTGGTATGGTAAGGAAAAATTATTTATTGCTCAAAATGGTTCTGATATAGTAACTACCCAGGCTGCTACTCCCATGGTGATACCTATTTCGTCTGCGGTAACTATGCAGTCCAGTCAAAATGAATCTGCAGCATTTATAGATGAGGAAATTAATGATTCCTTAATGGTTGAAGAGCCCCTGGAAACTTATAATATTGTCACTCCTGCTCCAAAACCGAAAGAACAACCCGCTGTTGCATCAACAGTTGATTTTAAAGATCAATCAATTGAATCAAAAGTTAAAATAGAAAAACAACCGGTAAAAGAAATAGAAATACCGGTAAAAGAAACGGTCACTGTTCAAACAAAACCGGATTCTATAAAAGCAAAACCGGATTCTTCTACAACAAAAACCAAAAGCAAGCCTAAGGAAGAATTAGAGGAAGCTGAAGACAAAAAGAAAACATTAGGTCAGGCTATTAAAAGCATCTTCAAAAAGAAAAATAAAAATACCGATAAAGAAGAGGAAGATGAAAATGATAACTAGTTGTTTAAATATTTATAATCATTAGCTATTTTTCTTTTCACAATATTTTTGTAGATCTGTCTAAAAGCAGCATATAAATGGCATGTTTAATAAATTTGAATAAAAGTTTACATAGCTTGTGTAGTTACAATTTTCCTTATTACATTATTTAAAATACACTTGCTTTAAACACAGCCTTTTGCAGAACCTTTCCTCATATAAAAAAAGAATTTTTACCCTTGTTATTGTAATTGTCATAATTGCTGTTGTTGGTTTTCTATTACACATATGGTTTGTAAATAATGCCCGTAATGTTCTTAAACAAGTTGTTCATTCACGTTCCGACGGCAAGCTCAGATTGGAAGTATCTCAGCTACGTTTCAATTTTTTGACCAGCGAACTTGGCATCAAACAAGCAACGTTATTTAGCACAGACACTATCACTCAAAACACTACTTATAATGTAAAATTTTCAAAACTATCCATACAGGTGCGCTCTTTTTTGCCTCTGTTGTTTAAAAAAAACCTGTCCATTGATTCAATAAAAATTGATAACCCTGATGTGGTGATAACACAATGGCGGGTAGATACAGTTGCAACTACTATAAAAAGAGACCTCTCTATTCCACAGGAGATGGGAAAAATATATAACTCCATGTTAGATGCATTGGAAAGTTTTGGTATCAGGAGAATCCAAATAAATAATGCACGTCTCAGCCTGATAGATAAAATACCACCCACCTCTGATCCTGTAGTTATTTCTGATATATATTTTGATCTTGTCCGTATACCATCTACCCTTAAAAGAGATGAATTTGTTGAGAATGAACATTCGGTTGATTTAAAAACAACCAATCAATCTATTGACCTCCCCGGAGGCAGACACCGTATTTCATTTAAAAGCTTTGAATTGCAACTCTTCAGGCAAAGGATACAATTAGATAGTTGCACCTTGACTGCTATTGCAACTGATAGCTCCAAAAGCAGTTACAATATATATTTTGATAAACTATTTCTTGTAGGTGTTGATTTTGGTGCTATGTACAGTAACAATCTTATTAAGGCTGATTCTGTCTATTGTGAAAACCCGCTGTTTAATATAAACCTACACCAGTCAGATGCAGCTACAAGATCAGAAAGACCAGATCCTGAAAAAATAATCCGTGAACTGGCAGGAAATCTTGACCTGGCTTATGTTGGGGTAAAACAAGCTGGCATACATCTTAATATTACCGGACGTAAAGAACGAACATTATTTAATTCAAACCAGGATGACTTTGAAATACGGGGTTTTAGAATAAACCCGGATTCATCAAGCCCCGTTACTGTACAACAGTTTGATATGCTGGTAAAAGATTACAGGCTGTATAATGAAGACAGTTCAACTGCCTATTCATTCGACAGTGTTCGGTTTATGAATGACAAAATTATTCTTAACAATTTTACAGTAACTACATCTCCGGAAATAAACCGTCTGCGCAATTACAGGGATTTCTCTATTCCATATTTTGAATTAACCGGGTTAAATTGGTATGAGTTAATTTTTGAAGAAAACATGCATGCACGCGAAGCTGTATTGTATAGCCCTGTCATCAATTATGTGCAAAAGCAAAGGGCTGTGCAGAGAAGAAAGGCTAGTTTATTTTCAGTTTTGCATTCACTTGATGATTTGGTAACACTGGATAAAATAACTGTGGTAAACGGTCAAGTGAATATGCAGTTGCTTTCATCCTTTGCTATAAACTTACGCAATGTAAATACCGGAATCTATAGTAATCGTTTATTGCAGTCTAAAAATCGTGAAGGCTTACGCAGAGCAATAGATCACTTGTCATTTTCATCAGGAAATGTAACCATCAAAGATGTAAATGCCCAGGTTCAAAATGTAAGATATACACCTGATAATCTTATACGGGCAGATAGAATACTGCTAAAAAGTAAAAGCAATTTAATTAATGCAGATATACGGTCAGTTAAAATTGATAACCTTCTGCTGGATGAGGCAAATGAAACTTTTATATTAGACGGTTTACATTGGGGCAAGGCATCAATATCCTTGTCATTACAGGATAATACTAAAAGTCAAAAAGGAAATGGTTCAGTATTCAACGCAAGAAATATATCAGGTAATCAAACGAATTTCAAGTTCTCAAAAGGGAAAACTACAATCCAAACGATTATAGAAAGCATACAGGCAGCATCCATTTTTAAACAAGGTTCAGCTCCTATTGAATTGGAAGGACTTGCTTTAACCGGCAGAAACCTGGTATTTAATGACAAGGGAACTGCGGTACATGCAGCTTCTTATGCAATTAATGATAATGCACCATCCTCAATTTCGCAATTAAGAGTTGAGCGTCAATTACCGCAGGATACGCTCATTGTAAATACACAGAGATTAAATTTTTCAGGCGATTTAAATAAGCTGTTACAAAATAGAGCAATTCTAACTTATGTAGAGGCCCTTAGCCCTTCTTTATATGTGTACTCCCAAGACCAGACAAATTCAACTTCTACAAAATCAGGAGCAAACATTCAAATTGATAAACTCTCTGCATCTAATCCTGATATCAGAATTGTAACTGTAAAAAACGATACGGCTACCAGCATTTTAATTCCACATTCAAATAATGGACAAATAGAGGCAAGAGGTATTAAAGTAGCAGGAGATAAAATTAATTTAGCTTCAATACAGTTGAATACCAATTCAGCAACTTTTATAAATCGTACCGGTGAAAAAATGGGTGTAGAGCAGGGTGCCTTATCTGTAGAACTTTCAGATATTGCTATTGACAAAAATAAATTACAACCATCATGGGCTGCCGTCGTAACAAACCTTGATCTGCAAAATCCATATAGCTATTCTTTTGGAGGAAAAACAAACAAGGCTTTATCCTTACAACAGGTATCACTGGGTAATCTGAAATTATCATCAACATATTTTACCAGTACAGAACAATTAATAAAAAACAATGTATCAGCATGGTTACGTACCGCTACGGGCCACTACATCGACAGCAACACAACTTTGAAATGGTACAATGCAGCATATAGCAGTAATACCAAAACGATCAGCCTTGATTCATTTTATTATGCTCCAACGCAACCCAGGGATTCGGTAATTGAAAAATCTCTTTTCCAAACTGATTATAAAACATTCAAAACAGGAAAAATATCCCTGGAAGGTTTTGACCTGGAAAAGTATAAAAAAGACAGTGCATTAATTGTGAGAACTGCTGTTATAAATGATCCGGTGATCCTTCTTTATCGCGACAAGAAACCTCCCTTCCTGCATGGCATTATAAAGCCATTACCGGTTGAGATGGTACAAAGAATAAATATGCCTGTATCAATTAATTCGGTACAGATAAAGGATGGGTATTTAAGTT
>JACDAZ010000338.1 GCA_013695175.1 Flavisolibacter sp.
GGCGGTAACCGAATTAAGTAACATATTACGTAGTAGTTTAAAAGCAGAAAGGGGAGAGACTGTCCCTTTTGGAGATGAATTAAAAATTGTAAAAGATTACCTGGCACTGGAGAATATGAGGTTTGAAGACAGGCTAACAGTAGAATATGAAATTGATGAAGAAACACTGGACTTACAGGTGCCGCCTATGATGCTTCAAACTTTGGTTGAAAATGCTATTAAACATGGCATCAGCAAGCGTATGAAGGGAGGATTAGTAAAAGTGATTTCAGAGTTTAAAAATGAATACCATTTATTGGCTGTACAAAATTCTGGTGAGTTGAAAGGTGTCAATAAAAATGGTTTTGGATTATCCAGCACACAGGACAGGTTACAACTTCTTTTTGGAGAAAAAGCAAAATTTCAAATAAAACAAATAGAGCCATCTTGCGTAGAAGCAAAAGTTTTAATACCGGCATCTTTAAAAACAATTAATACATGAAAGCAATCATTATTGATGATGAACGTTTAGCACGTGCAGAGCTGCGCAGGCTGTTACAGGAATTTCCGGAAATAGAAGTATTAGATGAAGCATCAAATGCTGATGAAGGTATTTCTAAAATAGAGGCATATAATCCTGATCTTATTTTTCTAGATATACAAATGCCCGGAAAAACAGGTTTTGATTTACTGACGGAATTAGACAAAACACCTCATGTAATCTTTACTACTGCTTACGATGATTATGCTTTAAAAGCTTTTGAAGTAAATGCCCTGGATTACCTGTTAAAGCCTGTAGAACCTAAAAGGTTAGCAGATGCCATTCAAAAACTATCTTCAATAGAACATGCCAATCATAATAATTATTCTACTTATGTTCCATCAGAAAATAAATCCTTGCTTTCAGAGCACGACCAGGTATTTGTAAAAGATGGCGAAAGATGCTGGTTTGTAAAACTGAATGAAATAAGGCTGTTTGAAAGTGTTGGTAATTATGCAAAGGTTTTTTTCGGTAATAACAAGCCATTGATATTAAAATCACTGAACTCACTTGAAGAAAGGCTGGATGAAAAAATATTCTTTCGTGCCAACAGGAAGCATATTGTAAACCTGCGCATGATAGAAAAAATAGAGCCATATTTTAATGGTGGTCTATTGCTTGAACTTAAAGGAGGAGAAAAAATTGAAGTTAGCCGCAGGCAAACTGTTAAGTTCAAAGAAACAATGAGTTTATAATCTTTAATCTTACTAATGAAGAATTACTTTTTATTGATAGCTTTTATAGCTAACATATCTGTTTTTGCACAAAACAAATCAAACATAATAAATGTAGCAGAAGTGGAAAGAATTATTACCACACTTGCTTCAGATGATATGCAAGGGAGAAGGGCCGGAACTCCATCAATAGATAAAGCTGCAGGTTTTATAGAACAGGAATTTAAAAAAGCAGGCTTACAACCTTTAAATGGCACAAGTTATTTGCAGCCTTTTACTATGCTCAGGCCAAAGCAAAAAGAAGTTAAAGCAGAATTAGATGATGTACAGATAGATGCTAATCGTGTGGTGATTATTACTTCAAAAAATGATTTAAAAGTCAACGAAAAATCAGGGTATAAACAGCATACAATTAATGGAGCAGATGGGGCCGATATTCAAAGCTTTTTTACAAAGGCAAGAAATATTGTAGCAGCCAATGAAAATACTGTTGTATTTGTAGATCAATCTTTATCGGCTCATTTTTCAAGGCTACCAAATTTAAAACGACAGATATTTAGTTCTTCTGACATCATTTTTGTTTTAGGAAGTTTTACAAAAGAGTTTACTATAAAGGCAGAACATGATTTTGATGAAATAAAATATGCCAATGTAATAGGTGTATTACCCGGTAAATCAAATTCCAAAGAGCAGGTAATATTTTCTGCTCATTACGATCATATGGGTATAGGTAAAGCTGTTAATGGCGACAGCATATACAATGGTGCTAATGATAATGCTTCCGGCACAACTGCTGTAATATTATTAGCCAATCATTTTAAAGCTTTAAACAACAATGAAAGAACATTGGTTTTTGTTGCTTTTACTGCAGAAGAAATGGGAATGTTCGGATCGCAATTTTTTTCAAAGCAAATAAATCCGCAGGATGTGGTGGCCATGGTAAATATTGAAATGATTGGAACAGATTCAAAATTTGGTAAAAACTCAGCTTTTATCACCGGTTACGAAAGATCTGATCTTGGAAAAATATTACAAAAAAATTTAGAAGGTTCGGCGTTTTCAATTCATCCTGATCCTTACCCGGATTTGCAATTATTTTATCGTTCGGACAATGCTACACTGGCACGCCTGGGTGTGCCTGCACATACAGTATCTACTTCTAAAATGGATGTGGAGCCACATTATCATAAAGTGTCTGATGAAGTATCTACACTTGATCTGCAGAACATGACAGAGATTATTAAAGCCATAGCAGAAAGTACAAAATCATTGATCAATAAAAAAGATGCACCTTCAAGGGTGTCGGGTGAAATGTAATTAAACTTTTACCGGAACAGAATGAATAGCTGCAGCAATTTCAGATATCAGTGAAGGATCTTTTTCTATTGCATTACCTACAACAATTACATCGGCACCTGCCTTGCAATTGAGGTATGCTTTTTCAGCATCTCTTATACCTCCGCCAACTATTAGAGGTACATCAATATTTTGTGCTACAGAATAAATCATTTCTTCATGAATGGCTTTTTTTGCACCGCTGCCTGCATCCATATATATCAATTTCATTCCCAGCATTTCACCTGCCATGGCAGTACATAATGCAATGTCTGCTTTATCAGAAGGAATAGGCGTTGCATTGCTGATATAGGAAACAGTTGTTGGTGCTCCACCGTCAACAACCATGTATCCTGTTGATATAATCTCCAGTCCACTCTTTTTTACAAAAGGAGCAGAAATAACATGCTGACCAATCAATAATTCTGGATTTCTTCCGGAGATAAGTGATAAATATAAGAGTGCATCTGCATACTTACTTATTTGTGATGGACTACCGGGGAAAAGTAATAACGGAATATCGGTTTGTTTTTTTATAGCAATAATGCAACCATCCAAATGATCAGTTACAACAAGACTTCCGCCAACAAAAATATAATCGGCTTTGGATTCAACTGCTAACCGGATTACATTATTTAAAGCACCATCATCAACTTTATCAGGATCTAATAAAATAGCAAATGATTTCTTTCCATTTCTTTTCTTATCAACCAAAGAATTGTATACGCCTATCTTCATTTATAAATCAATGTAGTACAAAAATGCAAAACTTTTGCCATTGGATGCTTATTCTGCCATAAATGGCTTGCAAATGATCATAATCTTTTATATAAAGCCAATTGTGCAATATGATTATTTATAAAACTGGTTCTTGTTGATGTGTATTGATTCATATAACCTGCTTCAATATCAATTTTACCCGGCAACCTGTATCCCAATGCCAGGTACAACCTGTTTTGATCAAAAGTTTTTCCATTAACAGCTTCCTGCTTTGCAATATTTAAAAAAACTTCATCTTGTAAAGCAAAGAACAAACCTTGTGAAAATGCATTTCTATTTTGTAATGGAACAATATTCCTGATAAAATAACGGAAGCGATGACTGGTATTTCTGTCAATGATTTGTAACCTGTTATTTTCAATTGCAGTAATAGGTAAAAACCTTTGTTCTAACCTAAACCGGTGAGCAGTTGAAATAGTATTTATTTTATGAGAAACAATAAATTGTTCCCATATTCTATGTTCAGTTACATAGCCGGTTACTTCTTGCATCGTTCTCCGGTTTTCTATAAATCCATATCCGGCAGTTGCTAACATGAATGGATTTAAATGATAGTTTAATCCGGGGCGTAATAAAACAGTTTGAATATTTTTTATTTCATCTGTACTGCGCAATTGAGCATCAAAATGTAAACTTGTTTTATTACTTAATTTAAATGTATTGAAGGAAGCCAGCCAACCGGTATTTTGCACCTGTGCATATGCGATAGATGACGTTTTCATTACGATAATCAATAAACAATATCTGAAGAAAGTACTCATTCTTCTTAATAACACAATTTCTTCTTTCTGCCAAAACTTTTTTTGAATCATTTTTTCTTTTTAAGATTAACTATAGCTCATATTCAGTACCCGCCTGCTTAGAATATTTTTTCACTTTGTTTATCCACAACGGTGGATATTTCAATCTTTATTTTATGGATAGACAAAGATATTTTCGTCGTCAGCCTCCCCAAACATTTCGAACCAAAACTCATTAACGAACCTTCAAATTCATTATTATGGCCAGTGAAAAACATGCAGCACCTAAAGGACTTAAATTTCAGCGTAAATACACTAATGAAGATGTAAATGTCTTTGATCAGTTTGAATATGACTACAGAACTTCAATTATACGAAATCCAAGTGGAGAAGTTGTATTTGAAATGAACAATGTGGAGGTGCCGAAGCAGTGGAGCCAGATAGCCACAGATATCCTTGCACAAAAATATTTTAGAAAAGCAGGTGTGCCGCAGCCGGACGGTTCTTCAGGTAGAGAAACTTCTGCCAAACAAGTAGCACATCGTATGGCTAATTGCTGGAAAGTATGGGGCGAACGTTATGGATATTTTCATTCAGAAAAAGATGCTCTGGTTTTTTATGAAGAGCTGGTTTATTCAATTTTAAACCAAATGTGTGTTCCAAACTCACCTCAGTGGTTCAATACAGGTTTGCATGAAAGCTATGGTATTAAAGGAAAACCCCAGGGACATTACTATGTAGATCAGGTTGATGGGGAATTAAAAAAGTCTACATCAGCATATGAACGCCCACAACCACATGCCTGTTTTATTTTAAGTGTTAATGATGATCTGGTCAATGAAGGTGGCATCATGGATTTATGGGTTCGTGAAGCAAGAATTTTTAAATATGGTTCAGGTGTTGGAACCAATTACTCCAACATACGTGGAGAAGGAGAAAAATTAAGTGGCGGTGGTACATCGAGTGGATTAATGTCATTTTTAAAAATAGGGGACAGGGCAGCAGGTGCTATCAAAAGCGGTGGAACAACCAGGCGTGCAGCTAAAATGGTATGTCTTGATCTGGATCACCCGGAAGTAGTGGATTTTATCAATTGGAAAGTTGAGGAAGAGAAAAAAGTAAGTGCATTGATTTCTGCCGGATATGCCAGTGATTATGAAGGGGAAGCCTATAAAACAGTAAGTGGTCAGAATTCAAATAACTCACTTCGTATTCCTAATTCATTTTTTGAAAAATTGGAGAAGGGCGAAGATTGGGAATTAACGGCACGTTCAGATGGACGTGTAATGAAGAAAGTGCCATCGCAGGAGTTGTGGAATCAGATTTCATATGCTGCCTGGCGTTGTGCTGATCCGGGAACGCAATACAATACAACCATTAATGAATGGCACACTTGTCCTGAAGGTGGAGAAATAAGAGCTTCTAATCCTTGTTCTGAATACATGTTTTTAGATAATACAGCATGTAACTTGGCCAGTGCCAACCTGATGAAGTTTTTTGACCTCGAAAAAAATCATTTTGATGTAGAAGGGTTTGAATATGTGTGCAGGCTTTGGACTACAGTATTGGAAATTTCAGTATTGATGGCCCAATTTCCCTCAAAAGAAGTAGCGCTATTAAGTTATGAATATCGTACGCTTGGTTTAGGTTATGCCAACCTTGGTACCATGCTTATGGTAAGTGGTATTCCGTATGACAGCGAACAGGCACGTGCTATAGCCGGTGCCATAACAGCTATCATGACCGGTACATCATATAAAACATCTGCAGAATTAGCAAAAACATTAGGTGCCTTCCCACGATTTGAAGAAAACAAGGAGCATATGATGCGTGTTATGCGCAATCACAGGTTAGCAGCTTACGATGCGGACAGCTATGAATCATTAAGTGTAAAACCACAGGGTTTAAAAGTAAAATATTGCCCTGACTATTTATTAAAAGCTGCCTGCAAAGCCTGGGATGATGCAGTGGAACTGGGTGAAAAATATGGTTATCGCAATGCACAATCCACTGTTATTGCACCAACAGGTACTATAGGGTTGGTTATGGATTGTGATACTACCGGAGTTGAACCTGATTTTGCATTAGTGAAATTTAAAAAACTATCGGGAGGTGGGTATTTTAAGATTATTAACCAGTCAGTACCGGCAGCACTTAGAAACTTAAAATATTCAGAAAAAGAAATTGATGCCATTATAAAATACACTGTGGGTGCAGGCACATTTGCAGGGGCTCCTTTTTTAAATCATCAATCATTAAGTGAAAAAGGATTTATAGCTGAAGAAATTAAAAAATTAGATGCGGCTGTAACTAGTGCCTTCGAAATTGGTTTTGTATTTAATGTTTATGCTTTAGGTGAAGAGTGTCTGCAACGTCTTGGTTTTACACCGGAGCAATATTTCAATTTTGAATGGAGTTTGCTGGAAGCACTTGGATTTACAGATGAAGAAATAGAAGCGGCTAACGATTATGTATGTGGAACCATGACAGTTGAAGGGGCTCCTCATTTAAAAAAAGAACACCTGGCTGTATTTGATTGTGCTAATAAAAATGGGAAAAAAGGCGAGCGTTTTATTCATGCGCATGGCCATATTCGTATGATGGCAGCTGCGCAACCATTTATCAGTGGTGCTATTTCAAAAACTATAAACCTGCCAAACGAGGCTAAGGTTGAAGAAATTGCTGATTCTTATTTATTGAGCTGGCAGCTGGGATTAAAAGCATGCGCCTTATATAGAGACGGATCTAAGTTATCGCAACCATTAAGTAATAAATCAGATAAGAAAAAGAAAACAGAAGAAACTGTAGAAACTACAGAAACAATAGTGGAGAAGCATGAAGTAAATACTGTTTCCAATATTGTTGATATGTCAAAACTTACAATTGTTGAATTGTTAGATGAAGTTCAAAAACGTGTACAGGCTTCACCCGATACCAACCTTAAACGTGAACTTGCCAGTATAGTTGAACGCAGAGCATTACCTGCGAAAAGAAGAGGGGTTACACAAAAAGCAAAGATTAACGGACAAACCATTTTCTTACGTACCGGTGAATATGCAGATGGAACAGTAGGAGAGATCTTTATAGATATGGCAAAGGAAGGTGCCACCATGAGAAGTATGCTGAACTGTTTTGCTATTTCCGTTTCTATAGGAATGCAATATGGTGTTCCTCTTGAAGAATATGTAGAGAAATTTGTTTTCACCAGGTTTGATCCTGCAGGTTTTGTAGAACATCCTAATATTAAATCAACTACCTCTATAGTTGACTTTATTTTCCGTGCACTTGGTTATGAATATTTAAACAGAACAGATCTTGTACATGTTTTAGACAAACCGGAAGTAATGAATACCGGTGATGAAGATTGGGCAGTAAATACTAATGTTGAAGGTGAAATTGCAAAGCAACCTGAACTTTCAAACCTACGAATCGTTGCTGCCACATCTGTGAGTGTAAAAACACAAAAGCAGGTTACTAAAACAGAAACAAATATTGGTGCTGTAAATGCTGCTGCTAAAAGCATGCAGAGCGATGCTCCTTCATGTAATGTTTGCGGTCATATAACAATGCGCAGTGGCACTTGTTATAAATGTTTAAACTGCGGTAACAGTATGGGTTGCAGCTAAAGATATTTTGCAGGAAAAACCGCAAAGTACCCGAAATTCAAAAAGTCCCGCATTGAGGCGGGACTTTTGCTATAATGTGAAAAAGAAGAATTTATTTACCGCCCAGCATATTATCAATAGCACCCTGGAGCATAGGGTATTTTTCAACAATAAAATCTTTAATAGTTTCCAAAACCTTTTTTGCCTGGTCATCAGAAAGATTAGCATTTGATTTTAAACGCTCTACCAGTTCACCAACTTGTTCACCGCTATTATCAGTATTAAATCCAAACATAGAATATAATTAAAAATTAAAAATTTGTATTTACAACAGATGTGACCGATTAAGCCACTTTTAATAAGCTTAGTTTGCTCTTGTCAAACTTACGTTTTGCATAATCAAGATCGAGTGTAAAGAATTTCTCTTTTGAAGAAGGCATTTCAAACATGGCATCTGTTAATATGCTTTCGCAGATACTGCGTAGTCCTCTTGCACCTAACTTATAATCAACAGCTTTTTCTACCATAAAATCAAGTACTTCATCTTCTATCATCAACTCTATTCCTTCTAATTCAAACAAGCGTTTGTACTGTTTGATCAGTGCATTTTTTGGTTCTACTAAAATTGCTCTTAATGTAGATGCATCCAATGGATCAAGATGTGTAACAACAGGTAATCTGCCTAACAATTCAGGTATTAAACCAAAAGATTTTAAATCCTGTGCATTTATATAACGCAACAGGTTCTTTTTCATATTTTCCTGCAATAATTTATCTACATTAAAACCAATAGTATTTGTTTGAACACGACGGGCGATGATTTTATCTATCCCGTCAAAAGCACCACCACAAATGAACAGAATGTTTTGCGTGTTGATCTTTATTAATTTTTGTTCAGGATGTTTTCTTCCACCTTGTGGTGGTACTAAAACATCAGTGCCTTCTAACAGTTTCAGCATTCCCTGCTGAACACCTTCACCACTTACATCTCTTGTAATAGAAGGATTATCTCCTTTACGGGCAATTTTATCAATTTCATCTATATATACTATACCTCTTTCAGCAGAGGCTACGTCATAATTACAAACCTGTAATAAACGGGTTAATATACTTTCTACATCTTCGCCCACATAACCGGCTTCTGTAAATACGGTGGCATCAACTATGGTAAATGGAACATTTAAAAGTTTAGCAATGGTTTTGGCTAAAAGCGTTTTACCGGTACCGGTTTCACCTACCATTACAATATTACTTTTCTCTATTTCAATATCTGAACCAGCATGATCGTTTTTATATTGAAGGCGCTTGTAATGATTATAAACTGCTACAGATAACACCTTTTTTGCTTCGTCCTGACCGATTACATATTCGTCTAAAAACTTTTTAACTTCTACGGGTTTTTTTACAGTTAATTTAAATGTAGATGGATTTGCTGGTTTATCGTCCCGGACTAGTAATTCCTGGTCAATGATCTCGCGGGCATGCTCTACACAATTTTCACAAATATGTCCTTCCTGACCTGCAATCAGGATTTTAACCTCATCGCGGCTGCGACCACAAAAAGAACAATGCAAAATATTTTTAGCCATAGTATTGAGTCTGTTATTCTATAAGAACATATAAAGACAGCTTAAGCTGCATAAGAGCCTGCAAAAATAAAAAATACCGTTGGGTATCAACGGCATTTTTTTAATATTAGGAAGAATTTGTGGGGTGAATGACTTTTTTAGCCTTTAAAGCTTTTCAACTATTTTATCCACAATTCCATATTCAATTGATTTTTTGGCATCCATCCAGTAATCACGCTCAAAGTCCTTCTTTATACGCTCAAAGGTTTGACCCGTATTATCTGCCAGTATACGTGCACCCATCTCTTTTACCCTCAAAATTTGTTCAGCATGAATCTCCATATCGGCACTTACGCCTTGTATATGACCACCCAAAGAAGGCTGATGGATCATTACCTCGCCATTAGGAAAAATATATCGTTTGCCTTTTTCGCCGGCACTTAATAAAATACTGCCCATGGACGCTGCCAATCCCATGCATATAGTGCTTACAGGCGATGTTAATAAATTCATCATATCATATATCACCATACCACTGGTAACCGAACCACCGGGGCTGCTTATGTATAATTTTATTTCTTCTCCCGGCTTATCTGCTTCCAGCAATAGTAATTTAGTTACTACATCTTTAGCTGATTTATCATCTACAATACCCCATAGATAAATACTGCGGGTATCATAAAAATATCTTTCCAGTTTTTATAAAGCATTCGGGTATCCACTTCAGCCCTTTCTTCCTTTTCACCTTCATCATCTTTATCAGGTTCTTCTGGGTTTGGTTGTGGTTGCATAACCGGCCATCTGTTATTCATTTGATTTTGTAAACTCATCTTCAAATAATTTTATTAAGAACTTTTATGATCGCTTTTTTTATCTTTTTTTGGATTGATTGCAAGTACTTCATCTATCAGACCATAGTCTTTTGCTTCAGCTGATGTCATCCAGTAATCACGGTCGAAATCTGCCTGTACTTTATCTACATTTTGATTTGAATGGTGACAAACAATTTCATATAATTCCTTTTTCAATTTTTTTATTTCGCGAACAGTAATTTCAATATCTGTTGCTTGCCCGCCAATAGCACCGCTAGGTTGGTGCATCATTATACGACTGTGTTTTAAGGCAGCTCTTTTACCATTTGTTCCGGCAGCCAGTAATATACTCCCCATTGATGCCGCTACACCTATACAAATAGTAGCAACATCCGGCGATACATATTGCATAGTATCATAGACTCCCAAACCTGCATACACACTACCCCCGGGTGAATTGATATACATATTGATATCTCTTGTTCTGTCCGTAGAATCAAGAAATAATAATTGCGCTGTAACTATATTGGCAACTTCATCATTAATGGGATATCCTAGAAAAATAATGCGGTCCATCATAAGACGGCTGTACACATCCATTACCGCAACATTCATCGGGCGTTCTTCTATAACATTTGCTGTTAACGCTGTTACCAGGTGATTGGAATATCCATGTAAAGTATTACTGGATATGCCACGGTCCTTAACAGCATATTTTTCAAATTCAGACTTAAAACTCATATTATGGAAATTATGTGATGCAATTTTATTGGAAACGAATGTAGCAAATAACATGCTACCTCAAAAATCAGGACAAAAGGACAGGGGAGGTTGGATGTTGGGAGTGTAATTAATAAATATTAATTATGAATGTTTGTACTTACTTAATATAGGTAACTTTTAAATAGTAAATATATCCACCCATAACCTGATAGCTGACTTCTATAGCTTCCTGCTGATAACTGATAGCTAACTGCTGATTGCTGATAGCTGGATCCTGAAATCCGACACCTCTAATGATGTTGGTGCTGGTGTTGCTGGTTCATGTGAATAAATTCATCTTTTGATATCGATACTTCATCAGCATTTACCTGCGATTCAGCCCATTCAAACATTTTTTGTGTCTGTAACCTGTTATAAGCATCTTCAACATATTTTTTGTCTTTCATCATCCTGTCTATATATTCTTTTACCCATTGCTGTTCTTCGTCCAAAGCTCCCATACCCATATAACCCAGTAATTGCTGCTTGGCAAATTCTCTTAAATCTTCCTGGTGAACCTGTATATTATTTTCAGTAATTAATTTATCGGTAATCAGCGTCCATTTTAATTGGTTAAGAAAATTTGGAAATTCCTGTTCAACCTGTTCGTCTGTTTTAACTTCATTCTTATCACCTTGTGTTTTTACCCAGCGTTTTAGAAAGTCCTGTGGAAAATCAATATGTGTAGCATCCAGAATAACATGGTACAACTGGTGTTGTAACTGATTACTACTTTCATTATTCCATTGATTTTGCAATTCCGTTCTTAATCTTTCTTTCAGTTGGTCTTGATTGGAAATTTCTTCATTTGGAAACATTTGCTTGTAGAATTCTTCATCCAACTCACGCTTTTCAACCAGGCCTACTTTTGTTATCAGTAATTTGAAATGCTTATCCGTTGCTGAATCTATTGCCAGGTCATTTAATATCCATTCTTTTTCCTGTCCCTCAAATGCTTCATCAATAGAAATTTGAAATTCCTCACCGGTCTTTTTTCCAATTAAAGAAGGACGCATGCTTTCTTTAAAATATTTTACCAAAACAGAATTGTCTTTTCTTATACCGCCTTCAACTTCTTTTCCCTCTGCATCTGTTTCAATAAAAGTGAGGTTTAATACATTTTCATCCCCTGTTACAGCTTCCGGTTCTGTCATATTGCCATAACGGGTTTGTAAACGCTCTACTTCTTCTTCAATCATTTCATCTGTAACCTGTACTTTATATCTTTTTAAAGGCTGGGTTTTAAGATCAGGTAATTGAAAATCTGGTTTCATTCCAACTTCAAAACTAAAATTGTAGTTAGCCGGATTATTAAAATCAATCTGGTTGAGGTTAACATCAAGGGGAAGGGGCTGGGCAAAAATATCCAGCTTTTCAGTTTCTATATAATTCACTATTTCTTTGTCAACTGTGCGTAAGACTTCATCAACAAATAAAGAATTACCATACATTTTCTTGATCAATCCCGCAGGAACCATGCCTTTACGGAAACCCGGGATATTGGCTTTTTTACTATAATCTTTTAATGCTTTTTCAAACTGGGGCAGGTAATCTTCTTTATTAATTAGAATATTTATCTCCTTGTGTAGAGGAGCAACTTCCTTTTGTGTAACTGTAGCCATTTGTTAATAGATCAATTTTAAAAATTTCCCTCTCCATAAGGAGAGGGTGGGTTGAAGTGTGCGGGTGGAGGGACTCGAACCCCCATGCCTCGCGGCGTCAGATCCTAAGTCTGATACGTCTACCAATTTCGCCACACCCGCTTTGGGGGTGCAAATGTAGGTTTTTCTGCTTTATTTATTTCTCTCGTAAAAACTCAAATTATAAATCCTTTGTTAAGTGTTTGGAAATATTTTAAATTTTAATTTATTCATTAACATCAACTTTTTCTCTTAAACTTTTGTCTATCAATATGCACCAACTTCATCCGTTGCGGCTAAAGCAGTAAATTCGTATGTCATGGAAACCGTAGCGCAGATACCGAAGTATAATCTGAATGAAGAACAGGAAAAGAAGTTAATTCTCAGGGAATACAGGGCTTTATTAAGGGCACTCAAAGCACGCATAAAACCGGGAGATAGAAAGATGATCAGGCAGGCTTTTGAAATGTCTGTAGAAGCGCATAAAACAATGCGACGAAAAAGTGGTGAGCCTTATATATTACATCCAATTGCAGTTGCCCGCATTTGTGTTGAAGAAATTGGCCTTGGTGTTCGTTCTACTATTTGTTCACTATTACATGATACCGTTGAGGATACGGATATTTCTTTAGATGATATTCAACGTGAATTTGGAAATGAGATAGCTAAGATTGTTGACGGACTTACAAAAATTTCTACTGTTGTTGACGTAAATGCTTCACAACAGGCAGAAAATTTTAGAAAAATACTGCTCACCCTTACAGATGATCCCAGGGTTATAATTATAAAGCTTGCCGACCGCCTGCACAACATGCGAACCCTGGATAGCATGAAGCAGGATAAGCAGTTAAAAATATCTTCTGAATCTGTTTATGTATATGCACCTCTTGCACACCGCATGGGTTTGTATAATATTAAAACAGAAATGGAAGACCTGGCAATGAAATACCTGGAGCCGGAAACGTATAAGGAAATTGCAAGGAAATTAGCAGAAACAAGAAGGGAAAGAACAAGGTTTATCAACGAATTTATTAAACCATTAAAAGATAAACTGGAAGCAAGTGATTTCGACTTTGAAATTCATGGCCGTCCCAAAAGCATTCATTCCATCTGGAATAAAATGAAGAAAAAAGGAGTGGCTTTTGAAGAGGTTTATGATCTTTTTGCCATTCGTGTTATTTTAAATTCACCTCCGGAAAAAGAAAAAGAAGATTGCTGGAAAGTATATTCCATGGTTACGGACGAATATATTCCATCTCCTGAAAGATTGAGAGATTGGTTGAGTAATCCTAAAAGCAATGGCTATGAAGCCTTACATACAACTGTAATGGGGCCGCAAGGTAAATGGGTGGAAGTGCAGATCCGAAGTAAAAGAATGAATGAGATTGCTGAAAAAGGATTAGCCGCACATTATAAGTATAAAGAAGGTGGTGCTGATGAAAGCAGGTTTGATAAATGGCTTAGCCAAATAAGAGAGGTTCTTTCCAACCAGGATACTGATTCAGTTGATTTTCTACAGGATTTTAAAATGAGTTTTCTGGCTGAAGAGATTTATATATACACTCCAAAAGGAGATGTGAAAATGCTGCCTGTAGGAGCAACTGCCTTAGACTTTGCATTTGCTGTACATAGTGAGGTGGGAAGTAAATGTATTGGTGCCAAGGTGAATCATAAACTGGTGCCTATTAGTCATAAACTGCGTAGTGGCGACCAGGTGGAAATTATTACTTCCAACAAGCAAAAACCATCTGAAGACTGGCTGAATTTTGTAGTAACTGCAAAAGCCCGCAGTAAAATAAAAGATGCTTTAAAAGAAATTAAAAAGCAGGTTGCAGAAGAAGGAAAATATACCCTTCAACGCAAGTTTGAAGGTTTGGGGGTGGCTTTAAACCAGCATAATATTGACGAACTTGTTTCTTATTATAAACTTCATTCAAATCTTGAATTGTTTTATGCTATAGCCATTAAAAATATTGATCTTAAAGAGCTAAAAGAATTTAAAATTACCGGCGACAGGCTTGATGCACCAAAACCGGTTAAAGTTCAGGAACAAAAAGCTGAAGTTGTCCCGCATCTTAATAAAAAAGATGCTGAACTAATCATATTTGGGGAAAGCAGCGATAAAATCGTTTACAACCTTGCTAATTGCTGTAAACCCATACCTGGAGATGATGTTTTTGGTTTTGTTACTACAGGTAAAGGATTAACTATTCATAGAACAACTTGTCCCAATGCAACCAAATTATTAAGTAATTACGGGCATCGTATTGTAAAAACCAAATGGGCGAAAAACAAAGAGATTTCATTTCTTACTGGTTTACGCATCATTGGAATGGATGATGTGGGTGTTGTAAATAAAATAACAAATTTAATTTCCGGTGAATTGAGAATCAATATTTCTGCAATTACTATTGAGGCAAGAGAAGGTTTATTTGAAGGAAGCATTAAACTTTTTGTACACGATAAAGAAGAACTTGAGGCATTAGTAAAGAAAATAAAAAACCTGCAGGGTATTCATTCAGTAGATCGTTTTGAAACTGAATAATATTTTAAAAAGCGATCTCCTTACGCCTAAAAAAGTTACTCTCAAATGTTAATTAGATTTTTCTACTGCTGTTTTTAGATGCTTACATTTGCCACTTCAAAACTGCTTTATGGTAGATGTATTACTTGGATTACAATGGGGTGATGAAGGGAAAGGAAAAATAGTTGATTTTTTTGCTTCAAAATACGATTTGATAGCCAGGTTCCAGGGAGGACCTAATGCAGGGCATACTTTATATGTAGAAGATAAAAAAATTGTTTTGCACCAGATTCCTTCAGGTGTTTTTCACCAGGGCACCATTAATTTAATTGGAAATGGTGTTGTATTAGATCCTGTAACTTTAAAAAAGGAATGTAGTACGGTGGCTTCATTTGGTGTTGATGTCAAAAAAAATCTTTTTATTTCTGAACGTACTCATTTAATTCTTCCTACTCACCGGGCACTGGATAGGGCTGCGGAATTATCTAAAGGTGAAAGTAAAATAGGGTCTACTTTAAAAGGGATCAGCCCCGCCTATATGGACAAAACAGGCAGGAACGGAATTCGGGTGGGGGATCTTTTAAATAAAAATTTTACAACTTCATATATCAGGCTTCGTTTAAAACACCAAAAGCTTTTAGACAATTACAATTTTGGAGAAGATATATCTGATTGGGAAGAAGAATTTTTTGAAGCCATTGAGTTTTTAAAAGGACTCAATATTGTTAATGGCGAATATTTTATAAACAATCATATCAGCAACGGTAAGAAAGTACTTGCTGAAGGTGCACAGGGAAGTATGCTTGATATTGATTTTGGTACTTTCCCATATGTTACTTCTTCAAACACCATATCTGCCGGAGTTTGTAACGGTTTGGGTGTAGCTCCTCAAAAAATTAAAGAAGTGATGGGTGTATCCAAAGCATATTGTACTCGTGTAGGC
>JACDAZ010000348.1 GCA_013695175.1 Flavisolibacter sp.
GTGTCCGTACCATGTGTAACTATTATTTTTTCTTCAACTGCTTCTATACAATGCCGGGCAATTAGTTCCCTGTCAATATCAGTCATTTTAAGACTATCTATCATCATTAATGTTCTGATATCTACAGGTACACGGGAGCGTCCTAACTTCAACATTTCAGGTAAATGTGAGTCTTTAAAATAAAGTTCTCCTGTTATTTCATTGTATTCTTTATCAAAAGTTCCGCCGGTAACAAAAATTCTAATGCTCATAAACAAGTGTACGTAATTTATAGATAAAGGTGATTATTCTTTATATGAAGCAAAGTAAGATTTATACAGCTTCACCTTTTTCCATTTTTTTACCTATATAATATCCCAGGGCAGCCCCTGCAATAGCTCCAATAATCATAGCCAGGTAGTTTTTACTATCAGTAGCAAATAAGGAAATTATAATTCCGAATGCCCCAAATAGAATGGCCATGGTGGTTCTGCCTTTTGTTCTTTGTTTTGCTGGTATATCAGAAGGCTTACGATATGGGTGTCCTTTTCTTTTACGGCTTTCCGGCATAGTCTAATTTTTAAGAAAAGTTACTAACTCTATCACCTTCAGCAAATAAAAAAATATTCTCGCCTCTCATGGCATAATATTTACATGAATAATTAAAAAGTAAATCATGGAAGAAAACAATAACAAGCACCCAAAGGTTCCTGGTTATGAGGAAAGAAAAAGTAGTGATAACCGTGGAGATATTGGCGCTGAATATACCATAGAGGAAAGAGACACTTTAGAGGATATCGCTAAAAAATATGATATTTCAATTGATGAAATTATTGCAGCTAATAATGATGTTCATGATAAGCAGGACTTAATCGAACCTGGCAAGAAAATCATTATACCCAATAAAAAGTAAACAGGTTAGAAAAAATACATCATTGTCTTATTAAGGATCTTTCAGCTACATTAGTTGTATGAAAGCTGCTTCTATACAGGAGATAAAGCAAGAATTGAAAGCTTTACCTCCTGCACAACTTACTGATCTCTGCCTCAGGCTTGCACGCTTTAAAAAAGAAAATAAAGAATTACTTACTTATTTATTGTTTGAAGCACACAACCAGGAACAATTTATTGAAAGTG
This sequence comes from Flavisolibacter sp., assembly GCA_013695175.1. Lineage (GTDB taxonomy): Bacteria > Bacteroidota > Bacteroidia > Chitinophagales > Chitinophagaceae > Flavisolibacter. The sequence goes on from JACDAZ010000348.1 coordinate 1,117, forward strand.
TAAAAAAGCAAATTGATGAAGACTTTGCAGCCATCAACACCTCTCATTTATATTTTGCAAAAAAGAGTTTACGAAAAATATTAAGAACGGCTAACCGGTATATAAGATACACAGGTGATAAAATGGTAGAAGCAGAAGTACTACTTCACTATTGTGTAAACTTTAGCGGATTAAAATCAGCAATACAAAAAAGTGCTGCTTTGCAAAATATTTATCAAAGCCAATTGAAAAAAATTTCAGCTGCTATTGCTACCATGCATGAAGATCTGCAGCACGATTATGTAAAACAATTACAGCGGTTAATATAAAAAAACGGACTCTTTTGAGTCCGCTTGCAGTTAATTTTGGTTGCAATTAATTTTGGTTGCTTCAGTTAGATGGTATTGCAGTTAGCTTGATCCTTTAGTAATTTGTCGTTGGCTTAAGTGGTCTTTCTGATTTGGATTATTACTAAGACATATTGAAGGTAATGTTGATCTTCATTTTCAATTCATATAAACGGTGAAAACTGAATTTTTATAGGCCAATTTGAAAAAACTGAGGTTGATATTATAAAAAAGAACCCCGCAATGCGGGGCTTATTTTTAAAACTGGAAGTAGATAAATGAACTACTGCTTTCCTGGCTTAGTATCAGTAAGATCAGCATAATAGCCCAAACCAATCCAACGAACCACCATTTTAATTTTTCTGCTACTATCAATACTCCTGTGTTTCGCATAATCCAATGCGTTGCCACCAGGCAAATTGTAATAAATGAAACTTTTAAAATTGCTAATGTGGTTAATACAGGTGCGCCATCTTTTATTAATCCAAACATAGATCCCAATAGACGCCATGCTGTAGAAAAATCCTGTGCTCTGAAGAATACCCATGTTACATTAATAAGGAAAAAGGTAAGCAGGGCAGCAAAAAAATTCTGAACCGTCTTTTTTCTGAAAAACGCAGGCGCAAGGGAAGCAGTTGTTGTAACAGGTGTTGTTTCCGGAATAGGGATTAAAGAATTTTGCTCTCGCTGAATATGTTCTGATGATGATCTTTTAGGTCTTAACAGCCTTTCAACACATAAATATGTTCCATGTAAGCCACCCCAGACTACGAAAGTCCAGGAGGCCCCATGCCATAATCCTCCTATAAGCATAGTAAGCATTAAAGCAGTATAGGTTCTGAGAGCTCCATACCTGTTACCGCCAAGTGGTATGTATAAATAAT
>JACDAZ010000353.1 GCA_013695175.1 Flavisolibacter sp.
AAAATAAGGTTACCAATAAAACAAGAACCGAGATAGATAAGCAGCAACGCGATTATTTTTTACAACAGCAATTAAAAAGTATAAAAGATGAACTGGGTGGCGATGTAAATGAACGTGAGATAAAGGAAATGCAGAAAAAGGCCGAAAACAAAAAATGGTCTGATGCTGCAAAGGAAATGTTCCGTAAAGGAATAGAGAAGCTGGAACGTATGCATCCGACAACACCCGATTACTCAGTTGTTTATAACCATCTTGATCTAATGCTTGATCTTAAGTGGGAAGAATATACAGAAGATAAATATGATCTTAAAAAGGCCAAGGAAGTTTTAGATGCCGATCATTATGGTATGGATAAAATCAAAGAAAGGATTTTAGAATACCTGGCTGTGTTGAAACTAAAAGGTGATATGAAAAGTCCCATCTTATGTTTTTATGGTCCACCAGGAATAGGTAAAACATCATTGGGCAGAAGTATAGCAAACGCTATAGGCAGAAAATATGTTCGCTTGAGTTTAGGAGGTATTCATGATGAAAGTGAAGTACGCGGACACAGGAAAACTTATATAGGCGCTATGCCCGGTCGTATAGTTCAATCAATACGAAAGGTAAAATCATCAAACCCTGTGATGATACTTGATGAAATTGATAAAGTAGGTACAGACCATAGGGGCGATCCCAGCAGTGCTTTACTGGAAGTTTTAGATCCGGAGCAAAACCATACGTTTTACGATAATTACCTGGAGCTGGAATATGATTTAAGTAAAGTGCTTTTTATTGCAACAGCAAATAACCTGCAGACATTGCAACCTGCATTGCGTGACAGGTTAGAGATCATTGAATTGAACGGATATGCAATTGAAGAAAAAATTGAAATTGCAAAGCGTCATCTTATTCCCAAACAAAAAGAAGCACACGGCTTGGAAAAATATAAATTCAGGATCAGTGATAAAGTGCTTGAAAAAATAATTGCCGATTATACAAGGGAAAGTGGTGTTCGTGAACTGGACAGGCAACTGGCATCTATCATGCGTAATCTTGCCAAACAAATTGCAATGAACGGTGAAATAAGAGATAGTCTTACCATTGATGATGTTGAAAGAATTCTTGGTCGTTCCCGTTATTCCAATGAATTGTACAGGGCAGTAAATATGGCCGGTGTGGCTGTGGGTTTAGCTTATACTTATGTAGGCGGTGATATTTTATTTATTGAAACAGCATTAAGTGAAGGAAAAGCTGAATTAAAACTTACCGGTAATTTAGGTAATGTAATGAAAGAGAGTGCCACCACTGCCTTATCTTATTTGCAGGCTAACGCTAAGAAATATGGACTTGACCCCAAAATTTTTGAAAAGAAAACAGCTCATGTGCACGTACCTGAAGGTGCTGTTCCAAAAGATGGTCCCAGTGCAGGTGTAACTATGCTGGCAGCTTTAGCATCGGCCTATACAGGAAAAAAAATTCGTCCTTATGTGGGTATGACAGGAGAAATAACTTTAAGAGGGCAGGTGTTACCGGTAGGAGGTATAAAAGAGAAAGTATTAGCAGCAAAAAGAGCAGGGTTAAAAGAAATTATTCTTTGCTGGCAAAATGAAAAAGATGTCATGGAAATCAATCCGGCTTATATAAAAGGTCTTAAATTTCATTTTGTAAAAACAATGAGCCAGGTTCTTGAACTGGCATTACTAGATTAAAAATTCTATTGCGTTTACTCCTTCTCATATTAATCCTTATTTATAACGGAGTAGCAAATGCACAAACTATAGGAGGGGAAGCAGTATTTAATTTTCTAAAGTTGCCTCCATCTCCTTTGTTAACAGCAAGTGGTGGCGTAAATGTTTCATATACTGTACCTGATGTAGGTATGGCATCTAATCAACCGGCATTATTTAATGAAGCATTACACAGCGTAACAGGTTTATCATTCAATAATTATTTTGCCGGGATAAATGCCTATCATATTTCAGGTGCTTATCATGTAAAGGAAGCAAACACAACTTTGGGTGGAAGCATTTTTTATGTTGATTATGGTAATCTTCAGCAAACAGATGCAGCCGGTAACAACCTTGGATCTTTTCATCCGAGAGATTATACTATACAAATTTCCGCTGCAAAAAAATATTTGGAAAAGTGGCAGTATGGCTTGTCTATAAAATTTATTCAAAGTAATTATGGTCAATACAATTCATCTGCAATAGCTTTTGATGCCGGTATTTCATATAAAGATTCAGCAGCCCTTTTTTCTGCAGGTTTGGTTGCAAAAAATATGGGTGTGCAGTTAAAAACTTTCCAGGGCACAGGTGAGGATCTGCCATTTGATATGCAACTTGGGTTAACAAAAAAGTTAGCCGCAGCTCCTATTGCATTTTCTGTTACAGCACAACATCTTCATCAATGGGATATAAATTATAATGATACCATTTTTAATCAATCATTAAATGAGAGCAATAACAATTCATTTGCTGATAAATTATTTAATCATTTTGTTGTTGCCACACATATTTATCTTGGAAATAATCTTGAAGTTTTAGCTGGCTATAACCGTTTAAGAAGATCGGAGTTAAACATTGGGTCAGATGGTAATGGTTTAAATGGTTTCTCTATGGGTTTTGCTGCCCGTTTCAGGAAATTGCAGGTTCAATATGGACGTGCATATTTCCAGCGCAATACTGCTTACAACCAATTTTCAATCCACATCAAGCTTGATGAAATGTTTGGATTAGGCTCTTTGTAATTTAGAAATAACTCATTTTAGATTGTGGCGTTAGTGCAAGTAAGGTTTCATACATTAACCTAACCGTTTCTTCTATATCACTTCGATGCAACATTTCTACTGTGGTATGCATATATCTTAATGGAATTGATATTAATACAGAAGGACAACCATCATTAGCATAAGCAAATGAATCTGTATCGGTTCCTGTGCTGCGGGAGGTAGCCCGCAATTGAACTGGTATCTTATTTTTTTCTGCTATATCACTTACAAAATCAAGTAATTTGTTATGTACTGCAGGTCCATAAGTAAGAGAAGGTCCCTTACCACAACTGGTATCACCTTCTATCATTTTATTGATCATAGGGGTACCTGTATCATGCGTTACATCTGTTATAATAGCCAGGTTTGGTTTTATGCGTCGGGCTATCATTTCTGCACCACGCAAACCTATTTCTTCCTGTACCGCATTTACAACATACAAACTGTATGGAAGGCGCTTTTTATTTTCTTTTAATAAGCGGGCTACTTCTGCAATCATAAAACCACCTATGCGGTTGTCCATAGCCCTGCCAATGAAATAATCAAAGGCCAATTCATCAAAACCATCAACATAGGTAACAACATTACCTACATGAATTCCAAGGTCTTCAATTTCTTTTTTACTGCGTGCACCACAATCAAGAAAAACATTTTCCACTTTTGCCTGTGGTTCTTTATCGGCACTGCTAATGCGTGTATGAATAGCAGGCCAACCGAATACTGCTTTTACAGGTCCTTTTTTACCATGAATAATTACTCTTTGGCTGGGTGCAATCTGGTGATCTACACCACCATTCCTTTTTAAATAAATTAATCCCTCAGCAGTTATATAATTTACAAACCAGCTTATTTCATCAGCATGAGCTTCAATTACAACTTTAAAATCCTGGCCAGGGTTAATTACTCCAACTGCAGTTCCATAAGGATCCGTAAATGTTTCATCAACAAAATTATTTATGTAGTTAAGCCACAAACGCTGACCTTCAGATTCAAAACCAACAGGAGAGGGGTTGTTAATGTACTCAGTTAAAAATTGAATGGAATCATTTGTAAGAACAGATTTTTTTTTCCCTTTCTTTGAAGTTCCTTTTGCCATACCATGTATTTAAGCGGGCAAATTTAGTTAAAACCTTAGCATAAGAAGCAGGATTCCCGGAATCATTATAAATCCATCCAAAACAAGGTAATAATGGTAGTCCGAATTTCGGTTAAACCAATTTTTATAATAAAAAATGAGTAAAGGCAGAGGTATGAATAATAATATCAGGTAGGTATTTCCGAATCCAACCATCATTAATATTATAAGGGCTATGAAACTGAATAATAAAGAAGCCGAAAATAAAATCTTTATACCCTTATCATTAAAATGTGTGACCATACTTTTTATGCCTTCTATTTTATCTTTTTCCGCATCTCTCTCATCAAATAATATACAGATTGCATAAATAAAGAAGAACCTGCAAATAACATAAACAATAGCTGTTGTATCAATATTTGCTTCAGCTAATATAAAGGGCAAAATACAAGTAACGTGGGTCCATACTAAAGCAAGAAAAGCTGTCTTAGCTAATGCAAATTTTTTCAGGTATTGAAATAGGGCCACGGGAAGTTTTGGTGCAGAATATAAAAATGTAATTAAAGCTGTTATAACCAGCCACTGCCAGTGCTTCGAAAGTAAAAACAGCAGGAAAACAGAAGCAGTACCAGCCAACACCAGGAATAAAAAATGAATGTGCTTATGCGTATGTGACCACCTTGTTCCATCCGAACTTTCTTTAGATGTAGTTTTAGTAAAATACCAATGAAAACTATAACTGCTTAAAGTACCTGTAAAAATAAAAATATAAGCCGTTAGAGGTAAATCTAAAGAAAAAGCATGTGCCGTGAAAAAAGTGGCTATTACACTGCAAGAGGAAATAAAAAGACTGCTAAAAAGAAAAAAATCAAAGAGTTTTTTCAATAGAAAAATTGATCCGGCAAAATTACCTGGTTACATACACAGTAGTGTAAGCAGTGTCACTT
>JACDAZ010000354.1 GCA_013695175.1 Flavisolibacter sp.
AAAAAAATGCTTCTGTTCATCAGTTAATTTTTCAGAAAGATTAGAATCAGGGAACTGCAGTTTGTTCATGAGGAAAAGCGTTTTGGCTAAAACGAATTTACGAATATGAGGAAAAAATTGTTTATAAACAATGTTTTATTAAAAGTTTGTTTTTTTTATGACACATTAAACAGATTCGGATTGAACCTCAAATGTACCATCTAATGCCATTCTTCTGCCTGCCCAAAAACAAATAAATGCAAAAACAGGAGCAGCAATAACATCTATGGTATAATGAACATGTTGAAAAATGATCATTATACCTATTGCAATGGTAAATATAAGTGTAATGAGTTTATCAAGTTTTCGACGAAAGCAGAAGAAAAAAAGGCATATGGCAGCTGTATGCCCTGAATAAAACAGATCTTTTGTCACAAATTTCTCACCATAAAAAGAATTTGAAATAGGATCAATAAGTGGAATAAGATCGGGTGGCGTTTCCAGTGGCAGTAAACTTATTGTAATCATCCTGGTTAAATTCAGTAATACATAGCCATATAGAACTACAATAAAAAGTAGAGGACTTTTAAAGCTGCGGAATAAAAATAAAAGTGGTATGGACCATAAAATCGCAAAAATGGGAATAGAAAAATCTATAGATGGTATGTTGTTTAATATAACATCATTTAACCGATAGCCTTGCCTGGCTTCAATAACCTGGAAAAAAACAGGTAAAGCTGCAAGTGCAAGAATATTTGCTACTAATCCAATATAAAGTTTTCTCTTGAAACTTTTATACTTCATTGCCATTGGCCACTTATCAAAACTAAAAGCAGTTGCTGCAGATGAAGAACCCTTTAGTATTTCCATCTCACAAAAGCCTCCATAGCTGCATAGTGCGTTAAACCAAGTTGTGCATACATATTAGCTGTATTGGCATTTCTTTCTTCAGCCCTTTGCCAAAACTCACGACTATCACTACCCTGGAACGGAACCATATCTTTTTGCGACTGGTGAATAAAGATTCCATAGCGTTTACTCATTACCTGGTCAGGGCTAACGGGAACAGCCATTTCTATTTCTTCTATATTCCATTCCTGCCAGGCCCCTTTATACAACCAGAGCCAGCAATCTTTTAACCATTCATCTCCATCAGCTTTTATTCGCTTTAATGATTCCAGTACCACATCCAAACACACCTTATGAGTTCCATGCGGGTCAGCAAGATCACCTGCTGCAAATATTTGGTGTGGTTTTACTTCACGTAATACGTTTATGGTGATTTCAATATCCTCTTCTCCCATTGGTTTTTTTTCAATAGTGCCCGTTTCGTAAAAAGGAAGGTTTTGAAAATGAATATTTTCTTCTTTTATACCTACATACCTGCATGTGGCTTTGGCTTCACCCCGTCTTATTAATCCTTTTATTTCTCGTATCTGCCTTGTATCCGTTTCGTTTGATCTTTTCCGTGAAAGATAGTTTCGTACATCACTGAATATCTGTTCCGATTTTTCCGTGTTAATTCCTGCAATCTGTTCAAATCCAACAGCAAAATCAATATATCTTGTTACAAATTCATCGGTTACAGCAATATTACCTGATGTTTGATAAGCCACATGTACATCATGTCCCTGGTCATGCAATCGCTGAAACGTGCCACCCATGCTTATAATATCATCGTCGGGGTGGGGAGAAAAAATTAAACAACGTTTTGGGTATGGAACAGATCGTTCGGGGTGAGCAGGTATATGAGCATTAGGTTTGCCACCGGGCCATCCTGTTATTGAATCACGTAACATATAATATACCTGCAGGTTTATTTCATATGCATCACCTTTTTCCACTAAAAGATCACTTAAGCCATATTCATTATAATCATGATTGGTTAATGAAAGAACTGGTTTATTTAATTTCAAAGCCATGTGAATAACAGCTTTCTTGATCATTTTATCTGTCCAGTCAATATCGCCCGTAAGCCAGGGTGAGCGAAAGCGGGTAAGATCTGCAGCAGCAGCTTCATCTAATACAAATATGCAATCGTGATGTTGTTGTAATAAACTTGCAGGAACGCTTTCGGTTACATTTCCTTCAACAGCTTTTTGTACAACCGGTGCTTTTGCCGGTCCCCAGGCAAGCAAAATTATTTTGCGTGCTTTTGTAATGGTGCTCATGCCCATGGTTAATGCCAGCCTTGGTACCTGCGAAATATTGGCAAATTCATAAGCGTTTGCCAAACGTGTTGAGTTTTCCAGGTTGATCAGTCTTGTTTTTGAATAAATGCTGGAACCGGGTTCATTAAAACCAATATGTCCATTGTTTCCAATACCCAATACCTGCAGGTCTATTCCACCCGCTGCTTCAATAGCTCTTTCATACTCAGCACAATGTTGTTTTATAGCTTCTTTTGGTAAAGCTCCGTCGGGAATATGAATATTATCTGGATCAATATCTATATGCCGGAATAAATGCCTGTGCATATAACTATTATAACTTTGCCATGCTTCCTGTTCAATGGGATAATATTCATCCAGATTAAAAGTAATTACATTATGAAAGCTGAGACCTTCTTCTTTATGTATTCTCACTAACTCTGCGTACAAACTAATAGGAGTAGAACCGGTTGCCAATCCAAGAATACATTTTTCATTTTTTTGTTGCTTGCTGCGTATCAGGGTTGCAATTTCATTAGCCGCAAACTTTGAACCTTCAAAAAGATCGGGGTAAATTTTTACTGGTATTCTTTCAAAAGCATCTATTAAACTAATTTCCTTAAACTGATCTATCATGTTTGAGTTTTGGAAGCAATAAAGATAAGGCTCAATTTTTTTTATTGTCTACCATAGAAATAATACATCTGGATTAAATCTTGCACAATAAATGATAAATGTAATTTGGAAAATGAAAAAATCGTGCACCCTAATAAATTAGATGACTATTTACTTTAGTTTTTTTTTCATTTTTACTTTGAGCTTAGCAACAATACTGCTATCGGCTTTCGTTGTGTCACTCACTTGTACGTTCTTAATTCTATCATCTTGTCCTCATTCTTGCTCCTGCTTGTGTCTCCACAAGCAGTTCTTCCAAAATATTCATGCTTAAGGCTTGTGGGGACACAAGCCCCGGCGTAAATGATAAATGTAATTTGGAAAATGAAAAAATCGTGCACCCTGATAAGTTAGATAACTATTTACTTTAGTTTTTTTTCATTTTTACTTTAATCTTAGCAACAATACTACTATCGGCTTTCGTTGTGTCACTCACTTGTACGTTCTTAATTCTAATCGTCTTATCCTCATTCTTGCACCTGCTTGTGTCTCCACAAGCAGTTCTTCCAAAATATTCATGCTTTAGGCTTGTGGGGACACAATCCCCGGCGTAAATAGTAATGGCTTTTTCGGAACACTTTTGGGTAAATGAAGAATTAAAGGTGGAAAAATATTTAAGGATTTAAATTTTTATACCCTACCTGCAGGCAAACAGAATTTGAATTTATTTTTGTT
>JACDAZ010000358.1 GCA_013695175.1 Flavisolibacter sp.
TTCTATAGTAGCAGGTGGTTTACTGCTAATATCATACACTACCCTGTTGATACCCCTGACATTATTTATGATTTCATTAGAAACATGAGCTAAAAAATCATAAGGTAAATGTGCCCAATCTGCCGTCATACCATCCACACTCGTTACTGCACGTAATGCCAGGGTAAACTCGTATGTTCTTTCATCACCCATTACTCCCACAGATCTTGTAGGAAGTAAGATAGCACCAGCCTGCCATACCGTTGCATATAAGTGATGTTTCTTAAGGGCTTTAACATAAATATCATCTGCCTCTTGCAAAAGTTTCACTTTTTCTTCAGTTACTTCTCCTAAAATACGAATGGCTAAACCGGGTCCCGGAAATGGGTGGCGGTTGATAAGATCATCCGGAATTCCTAATTCGCGGCCCACTTTTCTTACTTCGTCTTTAAATAATGAACGGAGCGGTTCTACCAGGCTTAAATGCATTTTTTTTGGTAAGCCACCAACATTATGATGCGATTTTATTGTAACAGATGGTCCATGAACAGAAATACTTTCAATAACATCCGGATAGATAGTTCCCTGACCTAAAAGTGAAACATTTTTAATGTCATGGGCAGCTTCCTGGAAAATATCAATAAAAGATTTGCCGATAGCTTTTCGCTTCTCTTCCGGATCTGTTTTGCCTTTAAGTTTTTTATAAAACAATTTACGGGCATTAATACCTTTTACATTCAATCCCAGTTCTTTATAGGTATCCAAAACGGTTTCAAATTCATCTTTACGCAACACACCATTATCCACAAAAATTCCATGTAAATTTTTTCCAATAGCCCTATGAATTAAAGTGGCAGCTACTGTTGAATCTACACCGCCACTTAATGCCATTACCACTTTTTTATTTCCAATCTTTTCTTTTAATGCAGCTACCGTATCTGTAATAAAATGGGCAGGTGTCCAGTCTTGAGAACAGCCGCAAATGTTTACAAGAAAATTGTGTAAAATTCTTTTTCCTTCAATGGAATGGTACACTTCAGGATGAAATTGCAAACCATATAATGGTTTATGATTGTTGGTTGATTTAAATGCCGCAACCGGAATAGAATCTGTTGTTGCCAGCAATTGAAATTCATCGGGTAATTTTAAAATAGAATCACCATGACTCATCCAAACCTGAGAGTCCGGAGTAAGATCAGCTAATAATGCATCTTTTTCTTCAAGATGTAATACTGCCCGGCCATATTCTCTTTTATTGGATTTTTCTACTTTACCACCATATTGCTGCACCGTTAGCTGTGCTCCATAGCAAATACCAAGTATAGGAGTATGCTCCGCCAACTGTTGCACCTTAACCTTGGGCGCATTTTTGTCATTTACAGAAAATGGTGAACCGGAAAGGATTATTCCTTTTACTGAAGGATCTACATCAAATTTTTTAGAAAACGGGATGATCTCGCAGTAAACATTTGCTTCTCTTACCGCACGTGCTATTAATTGGGTGTATTGGGATCCAAAATCCAGGATCAGAATCTTTTCATTCATGAGGGGCGAAGGTAACAAATAGAAAAATCACTGTTGAACTTTGAAAAGCTAATAGAAATTTTTGTTTAGTTATTGGTTAAGTTTGTAACCTGCTTTTCATCCATGTAGTCTAACTAAATAAATTGTTATGAGAAATTTTGTTATCCTTGTTTTATGGCTTTGTTTAATATTTACTTCCTGTCGTTTTATGGGAAGTGAGCGTATTTCTGGCAGTGGTAATTCAAGTAAAGAAGATAGAAATATGGGTTCATTTTCAGGAGTAGAAACAGTTGGTTCAATGGATATAATTGTATTGCAGGGACCTTCTCATGCGGTGCGTATAGAAGGTGATGATAATTTACTGGAATATGTTGAAACCGAAGTGGATGGCAATGTATTGGAAATCAGACCCAGGAAAGGATATAATCTTCGTCCACGTGCAGGCTTAAAAATATATGTAACGGCGCCTTATTTTGATAAACTTAGTGTTACCGGAAGTGGTAAAATAACTTCTCAAAGCAAAATTATTTCTTCACGGAAATTAGAGGTTAATATAACTGGAAGCGGGGATATAGAGGCTGATGTGGATGCTCCGGAAGTAAGTTCAGAAATTACAGGTAGCGGAACCGTCAGGTTAAAAGGAACAACTAAAAGGTTTACAACTGAGATCAGTGGAAGCGGTGACACCTTTGCATGGGATCTATTAAGCGAAGAAGCAAAGGTGGAAATAGCGGGAAGCGG
>JACDAZ010000372.1 GCA_013695175.1 Flavisolibacter sp.
ATTTTATTCGCATTTAGAACAAAACAAAAAATTGTTGAAGCAAATTTTATTTGTTGGATTAGCAGTTGGCTTACCAGCTAATATTATTTTTTCAATTTTCATGATTAAAGGCGGGTACTACCAGTTAACTATAAATGGTTTGTATCAAACTATAGCTTATTCTTTTGGTGTAGCACCTTTGGCACTGGCCTATGCTTCTTTTTTTGCATTACTATATTTAAAGCCTTCCATTCGTAAATTTTTGAATACACTGGCACCCGTAGGCAGAATGGCATTGACTAATTACATCATGCATTCAATAATTGGTTTGTTGTTTTTTACCCAACTTGGTTTTGGGATATCTAATATGGGCCCCACAGCCTGGACCTTATTTGCTTTATGTATTTACATATTTCAAATTTTTACAAGTACTATCTGGTTGCGGTTTTTTAATTATGGTCCCCTGGAGTGGCTGTGGCGAAGCGCCACCTATGGCAAGTGGCAGGCAATGATTAAAAAGAAAAATCTTATTGATGTTGAATTAACCCTACAGCCTCACAGTACTCAAACCATAATTAAATAGTTTGTTTGTAAATTACTCTTATGAAACAATTTTTAATTTTTCTCAGCTGTATTTTTTCCTTCAGTCTTTCCGCTCAAAAAAAAGCATTGGTAGGTGGCACTTTAATAGATGGTTTTGGAGGTGACCCATTACGTAATTCGGTAATCCTGATTGATGGAAATAAAATAACAAAAGTAGGACAAGTAGGAACGCTTGAAATTCCGGCAGGTACAGAAATTATTTCTACTGAAGGAATGAGTGTTTTACCGGGGCTATGGGACATGCATGTTCATTTAATGATCAACGGGCACGCCGATTATGCTTATTGGGATGTAAAATATCCTGCACTTTTCCGGTCTGTTATCATGCCTTCTTCAGCAAAGCAATTATTGCATGCCGGCGTTACAAGTGCCAGGGATTTAGGTGCCCCCTTAGAAGACATTATTGCTGTAAGGGATGCCATCAACAAAGGTACTCTTGAAGGACCTACACTTTATGTAAGTGGTCCCTTTTTGCAACATAAACCTTATCCAGGTACAGAAGCTTTCAGATGGGGCATAAAAGGTGTTGCAGACGCAAGGGCTAAAGTGCAAAGATTAGCAAAGGCTGGAGTTGATTGTATAAAACTGGTGGACCAGGACCAGATGACTATGGAAGAAGTAAATGCGATAGTAGATGAAGCGCATAAGCATAATTTAAAGGTTGTAGCACATGCTCATAGACCTGAAGAAATAAGAAGAGGATTGAAGGCAGGAGTTGATTGTTTTGAACACACAGGTTTAGCAACTGCTCCTGAATATCCCGAAGAAATTTTGCAGGCATTGAAAGAACGTACCGCAAATATGGCTAATAAAATTTATTGGTGCCCAACTGTTGAAGGCCTGGCTAATTACAACTATAACATCAGAAACCGCGAGCATCTTGATGATCCTTCATGGGCCATGGGTTTACCGGACAGTATAGTAAACGACATAAAAGCTTCCATTGCCAATGCTTCTCAACTTCCCTATTACCAGCTTACACCTTACCGTACACCCACTGTAACAAAAAAATTTAAACAACTTAAAGAAAGCGGAGTGGTTCTTTTAATAGGTACAGATTCAGGAATTCCAATGAAGTTTCATAGCCAAAGTACATGGAATGAGCTGGATGTTTGGGTAAGACAAATGGGTGTAGATCCTATGGATGCCATTCGTTCTGCAACTTATTGGCCCGCAACTTTTTTTGGTGTAGAACATAAAACGGGAAGCATTGCAGAAGGAAGAGATGCAGATATCATAGCTGTGAAAGGCGATGTTCTGCGCTACATTAACTTACTGCAAAATGTAGACTTGGTACTAAAAGGAGGAAAGGTTGTAAAAAGTCGTAAATCAATTTAATATCTAAAAAGCCTTGAGATATACTATATAAAAATAAATTAATTCGCCTATTGAATAAATAAAAGACAATAATACTTTGGCAGACGAATACCTGCGATTAGCCTATAATGGTCTTAGAGCAAAAGATCCGCAGGATGCTGTGCACAAAAATTTCAATGCAGTTTTTGAAACGCATTTTGATGCTGATCTGAAACCAATGGAAGTTGTTTCACAGGACATAGGTCGTGTGTTTCTCAATCTTTTCAATAATGCTTTTTATACAGTGAATGAAAAAAGAAACAATTAAATGGATCCTATGAACCTATTGTTTCCGTAAGCACCAGTAAGGCTTTCAATACAATATCAATAGTAATAAAGGACAATGGAAATGGCATTCCGGAAAAAGTAGTAGAGAAGTTTTTTAACCATTTTTCACTACCATCCCGATAGCTATCGGGACCACCGGGCAAGGAACAGGATTGGGTTTGAGTTTTAACTTATGTTATTATAAAAGCACATGGAGGTGTCCCGATAGCTATCGGGATAAAAGTGGAAACCCTGTCTGCCGAAGCGGCAGCGCAGGCAGGGAAGGAAGGTGAAGGAGCGGAGTTTATTATTCAACTACCAGTTTAAAATATGTTTTAAGTTTTTATTCCAAAACAACCACCGATATGAAATTCTTTCTTCGTAATTGCATTTCAATTGCATTATTATTAATAGCTATAAAAAGCGCTGGACAAACACAGCAGGTTAAAATTTATCCTGTTTCAGGCACGAATGGAATTTCATTGGGAAAAATAAATGGGATGACAAGGGATAAACATGGGTTTATGTGGTTTTCAGATCAGTCAAACCGTTGTATTATACGTTTTGATGGCAACCACATGACAAGGTATCAGAACGATCCTAAAAA
>JACDAZ010000375.1 GCA_013695175.1 Flavisolibacter sp.
TTTCTCCTGCCACAGTATCATACCCGTGAGGCATCCGCATAATAAAATCATGGGCTTTGGCCATTTTTGCGGCTGTAATGATTTCTTCTTCGGTGGCTGCCGGTTGTCCGTATGCTATATTTTCTCTAATGGTGCCAAAAAAAATAAAAGTATCCTGCAAAACAAATCCAATTTGTTTTCGTAAACCTTCAATAGTGTAATCATTTATATCTGTTCCATCTATAGATATTTTTCCACCTGTCGGATCATAAAACCTGGCAATCAAACTGGCTACGGTTGATTTTCCACCACCGGTGGGACCACATATGCCAATGCGTTGGCCTTCTTTTATGGTAAGATTTAAACCTGAAAGAACAGGAGTGTCATCAACATAAGAAAAACGAATATCTTCAAAAACTATATTGCCATTTAATTGCTGCGGATCAACAGCACCCGGTTTTTCGGGAATAATAACATCTGCATCCAGGATGGATTGAATCCGTTCCAATGCAACTCCTGTTTGTGCAACTATGGTACTCATTTTAGCCATATCCTGAACAGGGGCAAAAAATTTACTGAGATAGGCAAGGAACACTGTTAATGCACCAATAGTCATTGCACCTGCTATAACAAGGTCAGCACCACGCCATAATACTAAAGCCACACAAACAGCTACTGTAATATTAATAACAGGTACCAGTAATGCTTTTAATCTTCTGGCTTTTAAAGCTGCCTTTATAGTTTCCATGCTTGCTTTGTGCAACCTTTCTTCTTCCATATCCTGTCTGCCAAACGCATTTACAGACTTCATAGATTCCAGTCCCTGCTGCATAACAGCGGCCATGATACTTTGATCTTTCCTTACTTCACGTGTAGCCTTTTTTACTTCATTTTTAAATCGTATAACAAAAATTAAAAGGAGAGGAGTAACAGCTACAGCTACAAGTGCAAAATCCCAATGCAGGTAAAACATGATAAAAAGCATTCCAATAATGGTCATTGCATCTATAACCATTCTTAATATGGATTGAGAAGCAAAATCCTGAATAGTTAAAACATCAGCGGTTATGGTGTTTAGAATTTTTGCAATCTGGTGGGTATCATAATATGCAAGTGAAAGACGTTGCAGGTGGTGATACATACGTTGCCTGAGATCATTGGCAACATATTGTGCCACGCTTTCAGTAAAATAACTGTTGATATAACCGGCTACAGATCCAATTAATACAAATAACAATAAACTGGAAGCTGCAACTATAGCCATCGATGAATAACTGGATGTTACAAATGTTCCGTTCAACCAGCTTAATAGTCCGGGCAAAGGTTCTTTTCCAATAACATTATCAATAATAATTTTTAAAGGCCATGGTGCTGCCAAACCCATTAATGCCTCAACAGACATAGCGCAAAAAATAAGGAATAACCATTTTTTGTATGGTCGCAAAAGTGTAAAAACAAGTGATGAAAGATTATTCGCGGATGTTTTTTTTACATCCTTTGTTTCTTCAGATTTAAATGATTGTGCTACACGGGGCATGAATAATCTTTACTGTAATGATTGAAATTAAAAGCTAATCTTTCCTGGCATTTTGTATAAATTCAGCATTCACAGATTTTGGTCTTGATAAGGTTACATAGAATTCATTCAAAAAAGAGATCATGTTCTTCTTAGCATTATCGGAGATATATTCGAAGTTCTGGACCAGGTTATAAATGGCTTCTTTTTTAATAATAAATTCTTCTGCCATTGTATTTATTTCTTCTATGTTACGTGCAAAACCACGATAACTTCTTTGTGTTACATCGGTTATACTTAGTTGTGGTGGTGGCAAGGCATAATCTGTTTTAACCAATCCGGAATGATCAAAATCGTAAGGTACCGGGAAAGGAATTGCTGAAGTATCTTCTTTAGGAACAACTAATTTAATATTATGCCTGGCAGGTACTGACCAATCTGTATTTCCAATCATGTATTCAAACATGGCAACTTTGGTCATATGTTTTCTATCTGTTAGCTCTGTATGTTTTACCGGTGTTTTTCTTTCAATGCAATCATTTCTTCTTGCCATGTCAGATACATCCTCCAGTAAAAAACCAAATTCCTGTATAGGCTTTCTCTTCCCAAAACTATCTATATAATTGATCTTTAGTAACCTTGCACGTAAACTCTTGTCGGTAAATAAATTAAAAATTTTATAAGTCAGGTATTCTTTAAGTACGTAATCAGCATTATTTTTTCTGCCTACTTCACAAACATTTACCAGCTTAATTGACCCCAGTGGTGTTAAAATGGGAGATTTTTCATTTTTAAAATTGATTTTTAAAGGTGGCAGGTAACAATTCTCCTTTCTGTATTTCCCCCTTACTTCAAGCGTAACCGGACCGGTAACTTCCGAACCATCTTCAAATTTAGCTGTAAAGTTTGCAGTAAATTTTTGACCTTCTTTAAGCTTGTTTACCATCAAGTTTTTTAAGTCCATCATAATAGTCACTTCTAACATGGACTGGTCAGCAAAAAATTG
>JACDAZ010000377.1 GCA_013695175.1 Flavisolibacter sp.
GATTAAGGGAATCTCCCAATCTTTTTAAATATTCGTTATTAGAATTTTCGCATAGTAACTTTATTAATTGCACCTGCTGTAATCCCTTTGCAATTTGTAAAACTTCTCTTGGGTTTATTTTTTTTAAAGAAATTTTACTAACAAGTCTTTCCACATCACCCGATTGCTTTATTGACTGGGATATCCTGTTTCTTATATCTACTGATTTAATAAAAAATTCAACCAGGATTAAACGTTCTTCAATTTTATTAATATTGGTAAGGGGCAGCAACAGCCAGCGTTTAAGGAGCCTGGCGCCCATTGGAGAATCGGTATTGTCCAGCACTTTCAATAAAGAATTATTTCCCTCCACACCACCAAGTAATTCAAGATTGCGGATAGTAAAACGGTCCATCCATAAATGATCTGTCTTATCTATTCTTTGTAAGGCGGTAATATGCTGCAGGTTAGGATGTTCTGTGTCTTTTAAATAATGAAGAACAGCGCCAGCAGCTACTATGCCATTACGCAGATCTTCCACACCAAAACCTTTTAAACTTTGGGTGCCAAAATGTTTTAATAAACTTTCGTTAGCATATACTTCAGTAAATATCCATTCATCTAAAGTGTAGGTATAAAATTTACTGCCAAAAAAACTTTTGAAATTCTTCTGTTGGTTTCGTTGGAATACAATTTCAGCCGGTTGAAAACTTTGCAATAATTTATCTGCGTATTCCTTATCTCCTTCCGCAATAAAAAATTCTCCGGTTGAAATATCTAAAAATGCCAACCCTAACTTCTCTTCATTAAAATGCATACCACACAAAAAATTATTCTTGTTATGCTCCAGCAGTTTATCATTGGTGGCAACACCGGGAGTAATCATTTCAGTTACCCCACGTTTCACAATTCCTTTAACCAGCTTCGGATCTTCCAGCTGATCACAAATGGCAACCCTGTATCCTGCTTTCACCAGTTTGTGTAAATAAGTATCCAAAGCATGATATGGAAAACCTGCCAGTTCATTATCTGCTGCCCCTCCATTATTTCTTTTTGTAAGCGTTATGCCCAATACCTGGGAGGTGATTATGGCATCCTGTCCAAAAGTTTCATAAAAGTCACCAACCCGAAACAGCAATATGGCATCAGGATATTTAGCTTTTATAGCTTTGTGCTGCTGCATTAATGGTGTTTCAGCTGTCTTTTGCTTACTCATAGTAGTAAAACAAAATTAGGCTGCGCAAACTGAAACATGTGGCTTTAAACTTATTTTTTCCTCACATTTCTTTCAGATTTATGCGGCTACTTTTGCCGGGATTTGTATTAACCAATAAAATCAGGATGCGGAAACTCTCAATGGATGAATTAAACAGGAAATCTGTAGATCAGTTTAAGGATTCAGAAAAAATACCTGTAGTAGTGATTTTAGAAAATGTAAGAAGCGCTTATAATGTAGGTTCTGTTTTTAGAACTGCAGATGCTTTTTTATTGGAAAGTATTTATTTGTGCGGGTATACTGCTTTTCCTCCACATAAAGAAATCAGGAAAACTGCTTTGGGAGCTGAGGAAACCGTAGCATGGAAACATTTTAAAGAGATACAGGAAGCTATTAAAGAATTGAGAAATAAAGGATATAGGATATTTGCAGTTGAACAGACAGAAGAGAGTATTAAATTACATGAATTTAAGAATGTTGGAAAAACTGCAGTTATTTTTGGAAATGAGGTTTCGGGCGTTGATCAATCAACAATTGCTTTAACAGATGGGTGTATTGAAATTCCGCAGTTAGGTATGAAACATTCTTTAAATATTGCTGTAGCAGCAGGAGTGGTTTTATGGGATATGGTTAAAAACAATCTGGTTAAATGAAAAAATTTATAGATTTTGAAATAATGCTAAATGAACACAATTAAAAATTATTTATCTCTTATAAAATTTTCTCATACCATTTTTGCAATGCCATTTGCTTTAATTGGTTTCTTTTTAGGAATAAGTAGTTTTTTATTTACCCGTGGACCAATCCAATATCATTGGTCTCAGGCAATGATCCTTTTAATATTAATAATACTGTGTATGGTTTTTGCCCGCAGCGCAGCCATGGCCTTCAACAGGTACCTCGACAGAGATATTGATGCTTTAAATCCAAGAACAGCAATACGGGAAGTTCCAAAAGGGGTTATTAAAGCTAAAAGCGCTTTGATCTTTACTCTTGTTAATTGCATATTTTTTATACTTACCACATATTTTATCAACCCAATATGTTTTTATCTATCTCCTGTAGCACTAATGGTGGTATTGGGCTACAGTTATACCAAACGGTTTACACCACTTAGCCATCTTATTTTAGGACTTGGGTTAGCACTGGCACCAATAGGAGCTTACCTGGCAGTAACCGGGTTTTTTGAATGGCTTCCTTTATTATTTTCTTTTGCTGTATTATTTTGGGTTAGTGGGTTTGATATTATTTATTCTTTGCAGGATGAAGAATTTGATAAGTCGCACAAATTATATTCTATACCCGCAGCTGTGGGTAAATCAAATGCTTTACGCATATCTGAAGTATTGCATTTATTAAGTGCAGGCTGTATTGTTATTGCCGGTAAGTTTGGAAATTTTGGGTGGTTATACTGGATAGGTGTATTAATTTTTGGTGGTATGTTGATTTACCAGCATACAATTGTAAAACCAAATGATCTTAGACGTGTAAACCTTGCATTTATGACTGCTAATGGTATAGCAAGTGTTGTTTTTGCATTATTTGTAATAGCTGATCTCGTTATTTTAAATTATTAAATTTTGAGTCGTATTTTATCAATAGACTATGGAAGCAAGCGTACCGGGCTTGCCGTAACGGATCCTTTACAAATTATTGCTACAGGTTTAACCACGGTAGAAACACCCAAACTCATACCTTTTTTAAAAGATTATTTTTTAAAAGAACAAGTTGAAATGATCATTATTGGCATGCCCAGCAATTGGGATGATACCGATACCCATGCTACTCCTTTAGTGAAGAAATTTATATTGGAATTAAAGAAGAATTTCTCGGGAATAGCGATAAAGGAGGTGGATGAAAGATATACTTCTAAATTAGCCTCCCAGGCTATGGTGCACATGGGAATGAAAAAAAAACAAAGGCGGGAAAAAGGGATGATTGACCAGGTGGCAGCTACTATTATGCTGCAGGAGTATTTACAACATTATATTTAGAAGGCACTCATTATTTTTGCGCAGCTAATTTTAAAAAATGATTTTACCCATTGTTGCATATGGTAGTCCGGTATTAAGAAAGGTTGCAAAAGATATAGATAAAGAATATCCGGGTTTAGAAAAACTTATAGAAGATATGTGGGAGACCATGTATGCTTCTAATGGGGTAGGATTAGCTGCGCCACAGGTGAACCGGGACATACGTCTTTTTGTAATGGATAGTGAACAAATTTTCACTAACATGGATGAAAAAGAAAAGGAAGAAGAAAATTATCCTGATGCTCCGGGTATAAAGCAGGTATTTATAAATGCACATATAGTGGAAGAGCATGGTGATGACTGGAAATATAATGAAGGATGCCTGAGTATTCCTAAGGTAAGAGAGGATATTTCAAGGGCTGAAGAAGTAACAATACGTTTTCTGGATGAAAACTTCCAGGAGCAAGAAAGAACATTTAGTGGCATTTCAGCCCGGATCATTCTTCATGAATATGATCATATAGATGGTAAACTTTTTATTGATCATTTATCGCCTCTAAAGCGAAAACTTCTCAAAAGAAAGCTCGATGATATATCAAAAGGAAATATCAAAGTAGACTACAGAATGAGCTTTGTTAAGTAAACTTGCTAAGTAGAAATGCTAAAAAAACGGGTGTTTTTGCTATTTGTTCCTCTATAGAGCCTGTATAGTTTTACAACAATATTTGTAAAGCTGTAATCCTATCTATGAAAACAAAATATGCATTTGCTATTCTGCTAACACTTATGTTCCACCAGGCTATGACCCAGGTTGCATCAACATTCAATGCCACAGGTAACAGTTATTCAAGTGGTTATGTAAATTTTGAATGGAGTGTCGGCGAACTGGCATTAATTCATTCAATGGAATCTTCCGGTGGTGAAGTAATGATTACAAACGGATTACTTCAACCCAAAATTTTACTTGCATCAGGAAATACAAATTTCAATTTCTCATATGATGAAATAAGGATTTTTCCCAATCCAACACCTAATAAAGTAGAGATCAATTTTCTGACAAATCAACAGGGAATAATGAAAGTAGATGTAATTGACGTTACAGGAAAAATTTTGCTAAGCAGAAAAGTTATTAATTATGGCATAGGGAATATTGAAGTTTTTGATTTAACCACTTTTGCACCAGCAACTTATTTTTTCCGAATTGATTTGATTCCTGCCTATGGCTCTGTTCCTAAGAAAGGACTATATAAAATTGTAAAACATTAATTATTCGATCCCAATTCATACTAATAAACCACTTATGAAACAACTGCTTTTACTTTTAACCGGTATTTTTTTATACCTTTTTTCAAGTGCGCAGGTACCTAACCAAATAAATTACCAGGGAGTTGCCCGAAATTCACTTGGAAGCGTGATATCAAATCAATCAATTGGTTTGCGTCTAACCATCCGCGATGCTGCAACCAATGGTTCTGTTATATATAGGGAATCAAGGACTTTAAAAACAAATAATTTTGGATTGTTCGTAACTGCTATTGGTAGCACAGGAGCAAACGCAACTACTGGAAAGTTTAATGACATTGACTGGGCTGCCGGTACTAAATATTTGCAGGTAGAAATTGATCCGGGAGGTGGAACAAGTTATTTAGATATGGGAACTTCTCAATTATTAAGCGTTCCTTTTGCATTGTATGCAGCATCCGCAACACCCGCAGGTAATGCAGGCGGAGAACTAACAGGATCCTATCCTAATCCTATAATTGCTAATGGTGTTATTACTGCTGAAAAAATTGCAGATGGATCTATAACAGCTGAAAAATTAGCTCCGGGTGTAATTTCTTCAGGCACATCTACCGGTGATGCAGGTGGTGAGTTAACGGGTACATATCCTAATCCATCTATTGCAAATAATGTTATTTCAACTATTAAAATTGTTGATGGAGCAATAACCTCAGGCAAAATTTCAGATAATGCAATCATTACTTCTAAAGTTGCTGATGGCGCTATTACGGCTGAAAAATTAGCTCCGGGAGTCATTCCTTCATCTGTACCCGTAAGTGGTACTGCAGGTGGTGAACTTTCAGGTACATATCCTAATCCTTCTATTGCAAATAATATTATTTCAACTATTAAAATTGTTGATG
>JACDAZ010000169.1 GCA_013695175.1 Flavisolibacter sp.
TTCAGAAATGTGGCTTTTAAACATCAGACAGCCATGCATAAAGCAATTGATGATATAAGTTTCCAGGTAAAAAAAGGAGAAACTATTGCTTTTGTTGGTCCCTCCGGTTCTGGTAAAACAACATTAATGAAGTTGCTTGTTGGCTTATACCGACCGGAGCAGGGAAATATTTATTACAATGGCATTGATGAAAACAATATAGACTATAATGACCTTAGAAATCAAATAGGATTTGTAACACAGGATACACAGTTGTTTTCCGGAACCATTCGTGAAAATTTATCCTTTGTCAATCCTGATGCCAGCGAGCAGGATTTGATAATTGCTTTAGAAAAAGCATCCTGCATTAATTTACTGGAACGTGCAGAGAAAGGAATTGATACAATGATTGGTGAAGGAGGTTTAAAATTATCGGGTGGAGAAAAACAACGCTTAAGTATAGCCAGAGCGCTTGTACGTCATCCTAAATTATTAATTTTTGATGAAGCTACATCAGCACTTGATTCAATAACAGAGGAGGAAATTAATAAAACCATCAGGCATGTTTCATCAACTATGGATCAAATAACTATTTTGATTGCTCATAGATTATCAACTATTATGCATGCAGATAGAATTTATGTTTTAGAAAGAGGTGAAGTGGTTGAAACAGGGACACACTCTGTTTTATTGGAAGATAAAGGCTTGTATTATGCAATGTGGCGACAACAAATTGGAGAACGAAAACCAGTTATAACAACATCTCCTGCTGTTGCATAACTATTATAAAAAAACCTGCAGTTGTTTGGCGATATTTTGCCATGCCTGGTGTGTATCAGGTTTGATAAGATAAAGGTCAGCACCTAATATTTTACAAATTTCCTGGTCCATTTTATTTGATGAAGTAGTAACTATAACAACAGGAATTTTTTTAAAATTTGTATTTGATTTTAATCGTTGTAAAGTTTGCCTGCCATCCAACTCAGGCATATTCAGATCCAATACTATAAGTGAAGGCAGGTTTTGAAGATCATTGCTTAAATGTTCCAATACTTCTCTTCCGTTTTCTAAAAAATGAACTTTTAGTGAACCGTCAATTCCTTTAC
The DNA here is from genome assembly GCA_013695175.1 of Flavisolibacter sp. Taxonomy (GTDB): domain Bacteria; phylum Bacteroidota; class Bacteroidia; order Chitinophagales; family Chitinophagaceae; genus Flavisolibacter. The sequence goes on from JACDAZ010000169.1 coordinate 1,086, forward strand.
AGGCGTCATTTACCCAATTGCGATCATCAGAATCATCATCGGCATATAAAATATATTTTCCAGGCTGCATTTTTCAAATCTATAGTTAAGCCGGGGAAGGAAGAAAAGGCAAAAATGATTTAATAATTTTTTCATATTCGCTAAAATGCCCGGGCTTGATCAAATACGATATAACTCCTTTGCTTTTGCAAAAGTCTTTGTCTTCTTTATTTTCAGATGTAGATAAAACTATAACGGGAATCTTTGAATAGTCAGGATCTTCTTTTATTATTTCAAGAGTTTCTTTGCCATCTAATTTTGGCATATTTAAATCAAGAACAATAAGAGATGGGAGGTTTTTATTTTTTCTAAGATAATCTATTGCTTCATTGCCATCAGAGGCATAATTAATCTCAGCAGGTAAGGAAAAAGAAATAGCTGACTCGTTTAGAAAAAAACGGTCATCATGGTCATCCTCCACATATAATATTTTGGCAGTGTTGGTGGTTTTCATTAAAAGTGGTTGGTGGTATATCAAATATAGGTTTTTTTGACTGACTTGATGCAAATCAAGAAAAAACCTTTTCCACCGAAAAATTACATCCTTTCGATGATGCCGGCAATGCCCTGACCACCTCCAACACAAGCTGTTACCATTCCGAATTTCTTATTATTTCGCTTTAAATCATTCAGAATCTGTATAGTAAGTTTGGCACCAGTACATCCAAGCGGATGACCCAGTGCAATGGCTCCACCATTTATATTTACAATTTCCGGATTTAAACCTGCCTCTCTTATTACAGCAATAGCCTGCGAGGCAAAGGCTTCATTAAGTTCAATCAGATCAATATCATTCAGGTTCATATTTACCTGTTTCAACACTTTTGGTATGGCTGCAACCGGCCCAATACCCATAATTCGGGGATGAACACCTGCAGATGCACAAGCTACCAATCTTGCAATTGGTTTTAAACCAAGTTCATTGACCATCTTTTCACTCATTACTAAAACAAACGCTGCTCCATCACTTGTTTGAGATGAATTACCGGCTGTAACTACGCCTCCAGCTGCAAAAGCAGGCTTTAATTTTCCAAGTGCTTCTAAAGAAGTATCTGCACGGGGTCCTTCATCAGTATCTACAACAAAAGACCTTTTTTGTTTTTTTCCTTTTTCATCAAGATAAACTTCATCAACCGTTATGGGCAAAATACCTTCTTTTAAAAACCCTTTTTCTATAGCAGCTAAGGCTTTTTGGTGAGAGTTATAAGAAAATTGGTCCTGGTCTTCTCTGCTAACTTTGTAATCTTTTGCAACAGCCTCGGCTGTCAATCCCATACTTAAATAATAATCCGGATCGTCTTTAGCAATAGAATAAGCAGGTACTGTTTTCCAGCCTGCTGTTGGCACCAGGCTCATACTCTCTGTTCCACCTGCAATTATACAATCTGCCATGCCCATTCTTATTTTAGCAGATGCAATGGCTATTGTTTCCAATCCTGAAGCGCAATACCTGTTCACCGTCATACCGGGAGTATCAAAACCCACTGCCCGGGCTGCAATAATTCTTCCCACCTGCAAACCTTGTTCTGCTTCCGGAACTGCATTTCCTACTATTACATCATCAACTCTTTTTTTATCAAGCTGCGGAACAGAATCAAGAAGATTTTTTATTACTTCAATGGCAAGGTCATCTGGTCTGTAAAATCTAAAACCCCCTCTTTTTGCTTTTGCTACTGCTGTTCTA